>JBAXIC010000192.1:0-1527 GCA_037138575.1 Actinomycetes bacterium | reverse complement strand
CTTGGGATTTAGATGAAAAGGAAAAAGATATTTTGGCATCGGTACAAGAGCTTGCCAAAATTCGCGAAACTTATTTAGCTGATGTTGCTTCAGAGTTTTACACGGGAATTGTTGATCAAGGAACAAAACGCAAAGACATTGCATGGTTCTCTTTAGGTGGACATGAAATGGGTGATAATCACTGGCAGGATGAAGAAAAACGCAGCATCACGGTTTTTGTTGAGGCCGATCCAAAACGCGGACTACTGCTTTTAATGAACTCATCTAATGTTGAAACAGTATTTACTTTGCCGGATAACACTTGGGGCGAAGCTTTTCGCTGCATCTTCGATGCCTCAAAAGAGATCGCATCTTATGAGCCCGCAATTGCGGCACCTTCGGCCAAAATTAAAGTTGCTCAGCACAGCGCACAGGTTTGGTTGGTTACTCGTACTAGGTAGTAATCGACCTACTCGAGTAAAGTAATAAACGTGTTAGCGATTATTGCACCAGGGCAGGGATCCCAAACTCCAGGAATGTTTAATTCTTGGATTGCCAATCCTGAACTTCTCGAGCTCTTATCAAAGTGGTCTATGCGCATTGATTTAGATTTGCTTCGCTTGGGTACAACGGCCGATGCCGAAGAAATTAAGGACACCGCCAATGCCCAACCCTTAATAGTCGCCGCATCTTTACTAGGTGCACATGCACTTGGTATTAAGAATTATTCCTTTACATCTGGCCACTCTGTTGGTGAAATCGCTGCAGCTGCAATCAGCGGCGCGATTAGCGATGAAGATGCGCTTCGACTAGTTCGTGCACGTGGAATTGAAATGGCGAAGGCTGCTGCACAGTCACCGGCGGGAATGTCTGCGGTTTTGGGCGGGGATCGTGTTTTAGTTTTAAGTACGTTAGCCGAACTTAACCTTGTCGCAGCCAATGACAACGGAGCGGGTCAGATTGTTGCTGCCGGCGATTTAGCCGCACTCACTTCACTTTCAGAAAATCCTCCAGAGGGTTCACGCGTGCGCGCATTAGCAGTAGCAGGTGCTTTTCATACAAGTTATATGTCACCTGCAGTTGAACCACTTCGTAGGATGGCAGCAAGAATGAGCACTGCGCCAACAGAATTCGCCGTTATTTCCAATAAAGATGGCGAAGTTGTCACCGACGGAACTGAGGTTCTAAATCGCATCGTTAATCAGATTGCAAATCCTGTGCGTTGGGATCTATGTATGGATGCGATGAAAAAGCTAGGCGTTACGGGTGTCATTGAATTACCACCGGCCGGAACTCTGGTTGGCTTACTCAAGCGCGGTGCACCAGAGATCGAAACCTTTGCCCTCAAATCTGCCGAGGATCTTGCAGCGGCTAAAGAGTTCGCAGGAAGGCATGCATGATAATCAAATCATCTCCAACAACTAATAGCCAGATTCTTTCGGTCGGTTCATATCGTCCTGCGCGATTGGTGCCTAACTCTGAGATCGTTGATCGCATCGAATCAAGTGACGAATGGATTCAACAGCGCACCGGGATTCAATCTCGTCG
>JBAXIC010000191.1:0-1535 GCA_037138575.1 Actinomycetes bacterium | reverse complement strand
TTACAAAGTGGCCAGCACCAGCTGGGCCGCAATGCAAGTATCCATATTCACTCTGCGATGGATCACCGCTTCGTCCCGGTGTGCGTTCTGCTGCAGCAACGCCCGGGGCTAATGCTTTAAAAATTGGATCCAGAGTTTCAACAGTTTTTGCATCTCCGCCAATCATCAAGCTGTAACCGCGTTCTAAACCATAAACGCCGCCACTTGTTCCGACATCTACAAAGTTAATTCCTTTTGCCGCCAATTTTTTAGAATTAACAACATCATTTTTGTAATAAGAATTGCCGCCATCAATGATTGTGTCGCCAGCGTCTAAGTGGGTCGCGACTGCATCAATTGTTGAATCAGTAACGTGTGCAGGCACCATGATCCAAACTGTGCGCGGTGCTGGGAGCGCCGCTGCCATGGCAGCTAAATCTGCGGCCGGGGTAAAACCCTCACTTGCTAAAGCGGCAATTGCATCGGGGCTAACATCATGAACAACGGAAGTGATTCCTGCATTTCCTAATCTGCGAACAATATTTGCGCCCATACGGCCCAAACCGACCATAGCAAAGTTAACTGTGCTCTCCATGGCCTAAGTCTACTCTGAGAAAAACGCCTCGGTATCTACGAATAATCGAGTTACCTGTGTTGCCATGACATGACCTGCGGGAATTGATTGATCACCTTCGACAATCTGAGTAACGGCTGGGGCTTTGCCTTCACCTGTCGCGATAATCCAAACTTCATCGGATGTGTTGATGAAGTTCATGGAGAAAGAAACGCGCTGTGGTGGCGGCTTGGGAGAATCTGTAATTGGAATAGCCCGCGCAGTTAATTGCGAATTCCAATGATTGGGAAATAGTGATGCAACGTGACCATCTGGACCAAGACCTAAAACGCAGATCTCCATGGTGATATTTAGCAGTTCCGCCTCATATGCCGCAGCCGCTTCGATGACATTAACGCCATCATCAGTTGATTTCACTTCGTGCACCGTGACAGAAGAGTTTTTTAAAGCTTTTCGAACTGGCTGCGAATTTCTAAGTGGGCTATCGGCAGAGTCAAAACGTTCATCGCTAAACCAAATATGCAAGCCACTGAAATCATCTGCATAGGTATTTAGTTTTTCAACTAATGCATCAGCAAATTGGCCACCAAGAGTTCCACCAGTAAGGGCAATATTGCACGAGCCTTTTTCCAGTAAGTGAGTAGAAATTAACTCAATTGCTTCACTTGCAGCAGCACTGACTAAAGAAGGCGCATCTGCATACATGGATATGTCTAAATCATCATTCATCGCGAAACAACTTTCGGTAGGTTCCAATTGAACTTAATCGATATTTCCCGAACTAAGACAACGGTTAATCCTGCAATAACTGCAGTAACTGCTTCATCAACTTCAAATTGGACTAGTAATAGATAAACAAGACCGCCAGCTAAAGCACTTGTACCAACTGTTTCACGGTGCAATAGAACAGGCTGCACTTGGCACAAGATGTCACGAAATAATCCCCCGGTAACCGATCCAACAATTGCCAAAACAATCGCAG
>JBAXIC010000190.1:0-1535 GCA_037138575.1 Actinomycetes bacterium | reverse complement strand
TTACCGGGCACACCGGCTTTAAAGGTGCCTGGCTCTCTCGAATCTTAGTTTTAGCTGGGGCAGAGGTTTACGGTTTAGCACTTGAGGCCGAGACCAACTCGCTTTTTGATGTTGCCGGTGATCTTGGCTTAATGGAAAGTACCATTCTAGATATTCGCGATCGCCGCGCAGTCGAAAAGTACTTTGCTGCACATCGATTTGATGGGATTTTTCACCTTGCCGCACAGCCTTTAGTGCGCCGCTCATATAAAGAGCCGATTGAAACCTTTGATACAAATGTGATGGGAACGGCGCATGTTTTAAATGCCGCTCTCACTAACAAGGCCACGAAATGGGCTGTAGTTATCACCACCGACAAGGTTTATCGCAATGTTGAAAAGCTGGGCGGCTACACCGAAAATGAACCTCTTGGTGGAAAAGATCCATACAGTGCAAGTAAAGCCGCTACTGAAATGGTTGTCTCTGCTTGGCAGACTATTGCAAGCCACGGTGATGAGAAGATTGCTATCGCTTCGGCGCGTGCTGGAAATGTAATCGGCGGAGGCGACACAGCAGAGGATCGTTTAATCCCCGATTTGATTCGATCATTTCATGCTGGAGTAAAGACCGTTATTAGAAATCCCGCATCTATTAGACCTTGGCAACATGTCTTGGATCCGCTCAATGGATACTTGACTATAGGATCGGCTTTGATGAAAGGTCGCACAATTTCGCGCGCATATAACTTTGGTCCTGGCGAAGAATCAAAGTTAACCGTTGAACAGATGGCCGATTATGCATGTACGCAATGGGAAGGCGCAAAGGGAGTAGATATCCAGATCGACCCTAGCGCCCCACATGAATCAGGATTGCTATGGCTCTCATCAGAGTTGGCAACGAAAGAGTTAGGCTGGAACAATCGATTTGAAGCACGTGAGGCGATCGGCTGGACTATTGATTGGGAGAAAGAATCTATGAAGAGCTCTCCTCTATCGGCGCTGGATCAACAGATTAATAAGTTTTACGGAGAGAATAAATGAAGACGATATCGGTTATTACGCCCTGCTATAACGAAGAGGTCAATGTTGAAATCTGCGCAGCAGAGTTAAAGAAAGTGATGGAGCAGCTTCCGGGCTACGACTACGAACATATTTTTGCCGACAATGCATCGACTGATTCAACGCTCATCAAACTTCGCGCGATGGCCGCTAAAGATAAGCACGTCAAAGTCATATCTAATAGTCGCAACGTTGGCCCATTTAGAAATATGTGGAATGGGATGAAGAGTGCAACGGGCGATGTAGTTATCCCGCAGCTGGCCGCAGATTTACAAGATCCACCATCTGTGATCCCTGAGTTTGTGAAAAACTGGGAGGCCGGCTTTTTAGTCACCTACGGAGTTCGAGCCAAGCGCGAAGAGGCGCTGATTATGCGTATGGCACGGGGCATTTACTATCGAATTATAAAGAAGTTTGCAGCAGCCGTTATTCCCCTTAACTCAGGTGAGTTCTTGCTAGCCGACAAAAAAGTAATCGACTCAATCTTGGCTGTCGATG
>JBAXIC010000189.1:0-1545 GCA_037138575.1 Actinomycetes bacterium | reverse complement strand
ACAGCATTCTTTGCACCAGAAGCAGAGTTTTATGTTTTCGATCGCGTTCGCTTTAAGACCGATATCAACACTGCTTATCATGAGATTGAATCTTATGAAGGTGCATGGAATACAGGAATTAAAGAAGATGCAGATGGAACTCCAAACCGCGGTTACCGCACTCGCGTAAAGGGTGGATATTTCCCAGTATCTCCAACAGATCAATTTGCTGATCTTCGCGATGAGATGGTTATGCAACTTGGAAAAGTTGGATTGCTTGTAGAGCGTTCACACCACGAAGTTGGTACAGCGGGTCAGATGGAAATCAACTACCGCTTCACAGATATTTTGCATGCTGGTGACGATGTAATGAAGTTCAAGTACGTCATCCGTAACACCGCATGGCAAGGTGGCAAGACTGCAACATTTATGCCAAAGCCACTCTTTGGTGACAATGGTTCAGGTATGCACGTTCACCAATCACTCTGGAAAGATGGCAAGCCATTGTTCTTCGGTGATGGATACGGCGATCTTTCAGAGATGGCCCGTCACTATGTTGGTGGTCTGTTAAAGCACGCTCCGTCATTGCTTGCTTTCACTAACCCAACAGTTAACTCATACCGTCGCTTAGTTCCAGGATATGAAGCTCCAGTAAACCTTGTTTACTCAGCTCGTAACCGTTCAGCTTGTATCCGTATCCCAATTACAGGATCCAATCCAAAGGCAAAGCGCATTGAGTTCCGTTGCCCAGATCCATCATCAAATCCATACCTAGCATTTGCTGCGATGTTGATGGCCGGTCTTGATGGAATCATCAATAAGATCGAACCACCACTTCCAGTTGATAAAGATCTGTATGAATTAACTGGCGAAGAAGCTGCCTCAATTCCACAGGTTCCAGGTTCACTTGATGCCGTTCTCAATAACCTTGAAAACGACCATGAGTTCTTGCTCAAGGGTGGAGTATTTACTAAGGACCTTATCGAAACATGGATCGAATTCAAGCGTAAGCAAGAAGTTGATTATGTTCGCTTGCGTCCACATCCAGCTGAGTTCGAACTGTACTTCGATATCTAAAACATCCCTAAGCAAAACCCTCACCAGAATTGGTGGGGGTTTTGCTTTTTAGTTTTAGTAGAATTCGTCGAACAAGAGATGACTTTGGTGGAACGCTAAATGGTTCATTACGTTTTCCAAAATAGTACTTAATACTTATCGTCGAGCTCTTACCACTTGGCGTTGTGTGCAATATTTCATCCATAGGACCCCTGAGCCTGTACATTGCGTCACAGACTGATGGCATCGAGTTATTTAATTTTAATTCACGATGAATATCTCCTGATACCAAAATTACGAAATCTTCTCCTCGCACCCTAGCTTCATCAATCTTGGCACTGATGAATCGGCGAATCTCTTCACTTTTATTCATTGAATTTGGTCTCCCACTTTATGATTTAAGTAACATAAGAGTAGCTTCTACGATTATGCATGTATAGGTATTTTTGTGTTACTAATTTGTGTTACTAATTTGTGTTACTAATTTGTGTTACTAATTTGTGTTACTAA
>JBAXIC010000188.1:0-1549 GCA_037138575.1 Actinomycetes bacterium | reverse complement strand
TTACAAAGTGGCCAGCACCAGCTGGGCCGCAATGCAAGTATCCATATTCACTCTGAGAAGGCTCTCCAGTTCGCCCGGGTGTTCGCTCTGCTGCGTCGACTCCCGGTGCTAATGCTTTAAAGATTGGATCTAGGGATTCAACGACTCGTGCATCTCCGCCAATCATCAAGCTATAGCCACGTTCTAGCCCATAAACGCCACCGCTTGTGCCAACATCTACAAAATTAATTCCTTTTTCATCTAACTTCTTAGAATTGATTACATCGTTTTTATAATACGAGTTTCCGCCGTCGATGATTGTGTCACCAGGGTTTAAATGTTCGGCAACTGCATCAATTGTTGAATCAGTAACGTGAGCAGGGACCATAATCCAGATTGTTCGCGGTGTTGGAAGCGCTGCAGCTAAGGCTGCTAAATCTGCGGCCGGGGTAAAACCCTCACTTGCAAGTGCGGCAATGGTATCGGGATTAACGTCATGAACAACGGAAGTGATTCCAGATTGTCCTAATCGACGAACGATATTGGCGCCCATTCGGCCCAAACCGACCATTGCAAAGTTAACTGTGCTCTCCATGAGCAAAGTCTACCCGCTGCTACTTATTCCGCGAAAAAAGCCTGCGTATCAACGATTAATCGAGTTAATTGCGCCGCCATAACGTGGCCCGCAGGAATTGATTGATCCGCCTCAAGAATTTGGCTTACTGCCGGGGCCTTAGCTTCACCTGTAGCGATAATCCACACTTGATTGGATGCATTGATGTAATTCATTGAAAAAGAGACCCGCTGTGGTGGTGGCTTGGGAGAATCAGTTATTGGAATAGCGCGTGCAGTTAATTGCGAATTCCAGTGATCTGGAAAAAGTGAGGCAACATGTCCATCTGGGCCAAGACCTAAAACACAGATGTCCATAGTGATGTTTAATAATTCGGCTTCATATGCCGCGGCCGCTTCAATGACATTTACACCATCATCTGTTGATTTAACTTCATGAACCGTGACTGTCGAGTTTTTCAATCCAGTACGAACCGGCTGAGAGTTTCGAAGTGGACTATCTGCTGAATCAAAACGTTCATCGCTAAACCAGATGTGGAGTCCGCTCAAATTAGCGGCGTTAGCATTAAGTTTTTCAACTAAGGCATCCGCGAATTGCCCGCCGAGTGTTCCGCCAGTAAGTGCAATATGACACACGCCTTTTTCAAGAAGTTGAAGTGAAATTTGCTCCATCGCTTCATCGGCCGTAGCGCTAACTAAAGCAGCGCCATCTGCATACATTGATATATCTAAATCATTGTTCATCGTGAGACAACTTTCGGCAGATTCCAATTGAACTTGATTGAGATCTCTCGGACCAAGACAACGGTTAATCCAGAAATAATCGCAGTTGCCGCATCATTAACATTTAGCTGTGCCAGGCTTAAGTAGACAAGGCCACCTGCCAAAGCGCTAGTTCCAACGGTTTCGCGGTGCAACAGCACAGGTTGTACTTGGCACAATATGTCACGAAATAATCCCCCGGTAACCGATCCAACAATTGCCAAAACAATCGCAG
>JBAXIC010000187.1:0-1558 GCA_037138575.1 Actinomycetes bacterium | reverse complement strand
AACGGAACTACATCTCGTTTCTCAAGAACTATTTCTACATCTCTAGCCATGTCAATTGCCTTTGCGACCCTATTTACTTTTGCAAGACTTAGAGCTTCAGAAGTTCACGACTCGAATAAACTTGCTGAAATAGAAGTCCAGATCTACGGACAGGCAATCCATGGAATTATGCTAAGCCAAAGTAGGGCTAATTTTGTTGAACATGAGTACGGGAAAGGAAGTACTAGCTTTGTTAAAAAGTTTTTCGACAGAATCATTATTCTGCTCAACTCCCCGAGAGTTCCTAGTTACCCAATATGGATGAGCGTATTTATCAGTTTTTTCTTATTAGCTGGACTTTGCTTAATCCTAAATTTCGTGCAGCCATCACTCTTCTGAGTATCGGTACCTTTACTTCTTGGTCATCAACACCAAGTCGGAGATTGGCGAAAATTAAGCAACGACGCAATGGTGCGGTCTTAGCCTTGACTGCCCTATTGTCATTACTTATCACTGTAGTTACGGCCCCAAATGTGTCAGCGATGGGGCACCCTATCCAAGGCAGTGTATGCACCAAAGTAAGTGTGAAAGTTGTTAAAGATAGCGTTGTCCATATTTGCACGCGAGTAAATGGGAAATTGGTTTGGGTGCTTGCAGATAACCAGAATCACTCACCTGTAATTTCGACGAAATCTCTACACATTCAAACAGTTATTATCTACACGATTGGCAGTCACTCAAAATACAGTTGGAATGACATTACGATTGCCAACGCAGTCGATACAGTCGATTTTGCTACAGACTGGTGGAGTAAGGTCACGAACGATCGATTCAAATTCAACGTACCTATCGTTACAAAGCCTGCCGTAGTAAGCCACCCAACTTCTTGTAATCCCACACAAGCGGTGACTGAAGCAAAAAAGGCCTTAAAATTTAAGGCTCCTTCCGGTGAATACAGATTTATTGTCTTTGCAATGGATGCAAAATGCGGTCAAGGTGAAAGGGGAATTGCAGAACTTCCAGGTAAAAACATTCTTTTAATTCCGTTTGAAGATATGGGAAATTTCTTCTCCGACACACACGAAGAGTTCAATGCTACTGATCTTGCTTCTGTACTTACCCACGAAATCGGACACACTTTTGGACTAAATCATTCCACTTCTTATAATTGCAAATTAAAAGAATCAACAAATATTCTCACCGTCAATACGTCTTGCGATGTGGAACCTTATGGAGACCCTGAAGATTTTATGGGCCAGGCAGAAATATATACATGCCTGTCACCTGATGGGTTATTAAATGCCGACAACATCTCGGTAGCTCAAAGAGCAATTGGATTAGGAACTGTTCAGTCGATACCTATTACTGAATTAGGTACTTTTACGTTGCAAGATTTTGGGCCAGGTGTGACCAATACTCTTTTTACTATTAACACTGATTTAGGGGTTGCTTACCTCGAATTTCGATCTGCTTTCTCAAACGATTGCTTCAGGGCTTTATCCTGGTCAGATTCGCCCGCACTACCTTCTATTGAAATTCGGATGGTTGGAAATGATGCCGCTTGGCCACTCAAGCCAGG
>JBAXIC010000186.1:0-1569 GCA_037138575.1 Actinomycetes bacterium | reverse complement strand
TGTTGTAATCGGCAGACCAAGCCTTTGATGTGCGTTCGTACCCACCCATTAAAAGTCCAGAAACTTCTTGACGGAAATAAATCAAATTATCTGGGTCGCGTAGTGATGGAAGAAATGGCGCATCTGCTGGCATGAAGTTGTCGGTGATTAAGTATTGATGGCTCATAGGAACAATTGGAACTCGTACGTTAACCATCCGTGCGATTTGAGGTGCATACATTCCTCCGCAGTTAACAACGATTTCGCATTCGATCTCGCCCTTGTCGGTGACAACACTGCTCACTCGTCCATTAACCGTCTTAATCTCAAGAACTCGTGTGTGAGTAAAAATCTTTACTCCTTGGCGCTTTGCACCGGCCGCTAGCGCCATCGCCAACTGTGATGGATCTACTTGGCCATCAGATGCCATATAGCAAGCACCAACGACACCATCTAAATCAATGAGTGGGAATAAATCCTGGGCTTGTTGAGGTGAAATCTCATGTAAATCTAGGCCAAAAGTTTTAGCCCATCCAATTTGGCGGCGGATCTCTTGCATACGTTCTGGGGTAGATGCCAACTTAATGCTGCCGCACTCGCGCCAACTTGGAGGCGTGTCACTTTCTTGAAGTTTTCTATAAAGATCAACGGAGTGCATATTCATCAAAGTTAACGTGGGATCCGCTCGAAGTTGACCAACTAAACCGGCACTATGAAAAGTTGAACCGCTCGTTAATTCGTTGCGGTCAAGCAGGATCACATCTTTTTCGCCTAGTTCAGCTAAGTGATAGGCGACAGAGGTTCCACCAACACCTCCACCAATGATTACGATTTTTGCACGGGTTGGAACTACTGACATGGTCACATCTGAAATGTATCCTGAAGCGGTGTCTACGGGTAGTGGTTTAGAAGATGAATTTTCTGCGCGCTTTAATAAAGTCGCTCTTTTGCAATCCCGAACATCAATCAAAGAGCTCTCGGGCGGATTAACTAATAGAAATTTTCTGATTGAAACCCCTGTTAATAAATATGTGGCACGGGTCTCAAGCAACTCTTCTTCACTTCTAGCAATTGATCGTGGATCAGAGTTCACCAATTCAACAATCGCTGGCAATGGCGGCGTTGGTGCCAAAGTTTTAGATTACTTACCAGGTGAAGGTTTATTGCTGATCTCTTATATATCTGGCAAAACATTTGGGGCCGATGACGTTGCAGCTAACTTGCCGCGTATCGCAACTAGTCTGCGCAATTTGCATTCATTGCCGGTTTTTGACCATGAGTTCAATATGTTTGAAACTCAAAAACGTTATCTATCAATTGTGCAAGAGCAGGGCTTTAGAACCCCTGGTGGGTATTTAGATTTTGCACCGATGGTTTCACAGATAAAAAAGGCATTTGAGGTTTTATTTGAAGGCCTTGTGCCATGTAACAATGATTTATTACCAGGTAATTTCATCGACGATGGTAAAAAGATTTGGCTCATTGACTATGAATACTCCGGCAACAACGATGCCTGTTTTGAGATCGGCAATGTATGGGCTGAGGCCTTCTTGCCCCTCGAAGCGCTAGAAGAGTTAGTTACTGCCTATT
>JBAXIC010000185.1:0-1569 GCA_037138575.1 Actinomycetes bacterium | reverse complement strand
AATAGGCAGTAACTAACTCTTCTAGCGCTTCGAGGGGCAAGAAGGCCTCAGCCCAAACATTTCCAATCTCAAAACAGGCATCATTATTTCCAGAGTATTCATAGTCAATAAGCCAAATCTTTTCACCATCATCGATGAAATTTCCCGGGAGTAAATCATTGTTACATGGCACAAGGCCTTCAAATAAAACCTCAAAAGCTTTCTTAATCTGCGCAACTAACGGTTCAAAATTTAAGTAGCCTTCGGGAACCCTAAAGCCCTGCTCTTGCACGATCGATAGATAACGTTTTTGAGTTTCAAACATATTGAACTCATGATCAAAAGGCGTTAACGAATGCAAATTACGTAGACTGGTTGCGATACGTGGCAAGTTAGCTGCAACGTCATCTGCTCCAAATGTTTTGCCAGAGATGTAAGAGATAAGCAATAAACCTTCACCTGGTAAGTAATCCAGAACTTTGGCACCAACGCCGCCATTGCCAGCGATTGTTGAATTGGTGAACTCTGATCCACGATCAATTGCTAGAAGTGAAGAAGAGTTGCTTGAGACCCGTGCCACATATTTATTAACAGGGGTTTCAATCAGAAAATTTCTATTAGTTAATCCGCCCGAGAGCTCTTTGATTGATGTTCGGGATTGCAAAAGAGCGACTTTATTAAAGCGCGCAGAAAATTCATCTTCTAAACCACTACCCGTAGACACCGCTTCAGGATACATTTCAGATGTGACCGTGTCAGTAGTTCCAACCCGAGCAAAAATCATAATCATTGGTGGAGGCGTTGGTGGAACCTCTGTTGCCTATCATTTAGCTGAACTGGGCGAAAAAGATGTCATTCTTCTTGACCGGAACGAATTAACGAGCGGTTCAACTTTTCACAGCGCTGGCCTCGTTGGTCAGCTTCGTGCAGATCCAACATTAACTTTGATGAACATGCACTCCGTAGATCTTTATAGAAAACTTCAAGAAACCGATACACCTCCAAGTTGGCGCGAGTGCGGCAGTATTAAGTTGGCTTCAACCCCAGAGCGCATGCAGGAGATCCGCCGCCAAATTGGGTGGGCCAAAACCTTTGGCCTTGATCTACATGAGATTTCACCACAGCAAGCCCAAGATCTATTTCCACTTATCGATCTAGATGGTGTTGTCGGTGCCTGTTACATGGCCTCTGACGGTCAAGTAGATCCATCGCAGTTAGCAATGGCCCTTGCTGCCGGTGCAAAGCGCCAAGGTGTACAGATGTTTACTCACACTCGCGTTCTTGAAATTAAAACTACCAATGGTCGCGTCAGCAGTGTTGTCACCGACAAAGGCGAGATTGAGTGCGAAATCATTGTTAACTGCGGCGGAATGTATGCACCCCAAATTGCACGCATGGTGAACGTGCGCGTTCCAATTGTTCCGATGAGCCATCAATATTTGATTACCGATAACTTCATGCCAGCCGGTGCACCCTTTCTGCCATCACTTCGCGATCCAGATAATTTAATATATTTCCGACAAGAAGTATCTGGGCTTTTAATGGGTGGGTACGAACGCACATCAAAGGCTTGGTCTGCCGATTACAACA
>JBAXIC010000184.1:0-1594 GCA_037138575.1 Actinomycetes bacterium | reverse complement strand
AGGGAACTCAAGCTCAATTCCTAGCTGCGCATTATTCAATTCCACATATTTCAACTGGAGATATTTTCCGTAGCAATTTGAAGGCTGGAACGCCGCTTGGCGTGCAAGCACAAAGCTTTATGGATCGCGGTGAATTAGTTGCAGATTCTGTGACAAATGAAATGGTGAAGGATCGTTTAACTCACGACGATGTTGCCAATGGATTTTTACTCGATGGTTTTCCACGCAATGTTGCACAGGCAGAAGTCCTGCGCGCAATTTTAGCTGAGAAGGCGACGCCGCTTACTGCCGTGCTTGAACTATCTATCGACAACGCAGAGATTATTGGACGTCTTTCTAGTCGTCGTACCTGCAAGGATTGTTTTCAGCCATCAGTTGGCGTAGATAAATGTCCAAACTGTGGCGGAGATGTTTATCAACGCGAAGATGACAAAGCCGAAGTTATCGCAAGGCGCCTAGAAGTCTATGAAGAACAAACTGCGCCAATCATTTCTTTCTATCGCAGCGAAGGTTTATTGATAACCGTTGGCGCAACTGGAAACGTTGAAGAGATTACCGAACGCGCTATCTCAGCTCTTAGCCGCGTTTCATAAGGGAATTGAGTGCATGGCAATTCAAATAAAAACCCTTGAACAGTTAAAGTTAATGCGTCGTGCTGGTTTAGTAGTTGGACAGACTCTTGAATTATTGAAAGCATCAATTAAGCCAGGAATGACAACGGATGCGCTAAATGTAATTGCTGCAGCAAGTATCAAGCGCGCAGGAGCCACACCTAATTTCTTGAATTATCACGGTTTCCCAGCTGTTATCTGCGTTTCAGTCAATGATGAAATCGTTCACGGTATTCCTGGCCCCCGAGTTATTAATGATGGTGATGTTGTATCTATCGATTGCGGTGCAATCATTGATGGTTGGCATGGCGATGCCGCATTCTCAATTGGTGTCGGGAAAGTTGATCCGGAAGATCAAAAGTTGATGGATGTCTGCGAAGAGTCAATGTGGCGCGGAATTGCTGCCGGCAAAAACGGCGCCAAACTAACTGACATCGGTGCTGCAGTTGAGCAGTACACGAATTCACAAGGCAAGTATGGAATTTTGCGCGAATATGGCGGACATGGAATTGGCACCGAGATGCATCAAGAGCCGCACGTTTTAAACTTTGGTAAAGCCGGCCAAGGCCCAGAGATTGTTCCGGGAATGGCTTTAGCAATCGAACCGATGATCACGCGCGGATCAGATCGCACGAAGGTATTAAGTGATGATTGGACCGTTGTCTCAGTTGATAAATCACGGGGTTCGCACTTTGAGCACTCCTATGCAATCTGCCCAGATGGTAAACCCTTTGTTTTAACGGCCCTTGATGGGGGCCTTGAAAAGCTCGCCTCTCTCGGGGTCGAAATCTCAAATCAGCTCTAGCCCCACGCTTGGCCAAAGTGGCCTGAGTTACACGGATGTAGTTCAAAACCCTCGATTTCCCTTATCAGGGCCCGCCCTCTAAACTACAACTTCGCTTGTTTCACGCTTAAACAGAATTGTGGGTACAGATTGGCTAGCAAAGATGGCGCCATTGAAATGGAAGGCACCGTTTCTGAAG
>JBAXIC010000183.1:0-1621 GCA_037138575.1 Actinomycetes bacterium | reverse complement strand
TGCTGATAAATCATTAGGTTGGGCCAAGGATAATATCGAGCTGTATCTAGCCGCTAACGAGGCCTTAGGTGATAGTTGAGAGCCAACACGGTTAATCTTTCGAGTGTTACCGAAAGATTGTTTGCCTGCAAAGTTTAATGCCGTGCGGGCAAGTCCCAAGAAGGGATTTAGTCTTTGCATTACTGGCGTTGCTAAGTAACGGTCATAACCACCAAAGACTTCATCTCCACCATCTCCACCAAGGGCAACAATTAGATTTTCACGCGCAAATTTGGCCAACAAATATGTTGGCACCACTGAGGAATCGGCAAAGGGTTGGTCTAGTACATGTGCAATCTTTTCAACAACTAGGGCTGGGTCGGGGTTAAGAATTTCCTCGTGGTGGTTAGTCCCTAAAAAGTTAGCTACCTGCTTGGCGTGGTGAGCCTCATTAAATTGTGCACTATGGAAACCAATTGAATAAGTCTGAACTTTTTCACTCATCAACTTGGCCATATAGGCAGTAACGATTGTGGAGTCATAGCCTCCACTAAGGAATGACCCAAGGGGGCGTTCGGAGATTAGGCGGCGGGAGACTGATTCCTCAATTAACTTCTTAGTTGTCTCAAGTGCATCTTCGTAAGAAATATCTACTTTGGTGTCAAAATCTGGAGACCAATATGTTGAAGTGGTGGTCTTGCCCCCGCGCCACATTAGAACTGATGCTGGTGGGAGTTGGCCGATTTCATTAAAAGCTGAATGCGGTGCGTTGATATATCCGTACTGCATCACTTCGGCAACCATCTCGGTGCGAAGAGTGCGATCTGGACGGGCCAACATTAATGCTCGAACTTCCGATGCAAAGAACAAAGTGCCGTCATTTAACTGAGAGATCCATAATGGCTTCTTGCCCATACGATCACGGATCAAATGCAATGAATTATCGCGGGCATCGTGGATAGCGATTGCAAACATTCCGTTGAGCTTGCCGATGAAATCTAGTCCATGTTTTAAATAAAGGTTAATGATTACTTCGGATTCACTTGAAGTTCTGCAATGGATTCCGCTTTGTTCTAATTCGTGTCGTAGTTCGCGATAGTTATAGATTTCACCGTTAAAGACCATGTTTATCTGCTCGCTGGCGTCGGATGCAGGTTGTTTACCAGCAGCGATTTCAACAATTGCTAATCGGCCCATTCCAAGGCCAATTCCGGCATTTACATAGGTACCGCTGTCATCTGGGCCACGGTGTTGTAGGGCTATGAGTTGAGCATCTAGAAGTTGTTTACTTGGCGCACTAGGTCCTATGCCACCGGTAATTCCGCACATGTCTGCAGTATTTAATCTACGGTCGCAGGACCGTTAGCAACGCTCTGGCCAAACTCTTTAAGCCAGTCAACAGTTTCAGACAGAGCATCTTCAAATGACTTGGGAGATATCTTGGGAAAGAGCTTTTTTAATAAAACTGGATCATTTTGAGATTCTTTGACATCGCCCAGACGTTCTGGTTTGTAATTAACCTGCAGATCAGGAAAGTGCTTTTTAAGCATTTCGACGGTTTCGTTTAGAAAAATTCGATTACCATAAGCCAAGTTCATGGCCCCCTCAGTCAAAACTTTTTCCTTCATAGCGGTCATTGCAA
>JBAXIC010000182.1:0-1643 GCA_037138575.1 Actinomycetes bacterium | reverse complement strand
CTACCAAGGGTTGCTCCAAAGAAACTAGCTATTGTTTCAAGTTCTTCTTGCGTAACAGTTTCATCAATAGAAATTGCAATCTGCTGATCACTGATCAAGCGAAAGTTAAATCCCGGAGTAGCCAGTGGCTTTGTATCAACGACGAAAGTATCAAAAATTTCACCTTCAGTAACCGTGAAACCTGCCTTCTTGATTGTTGCCCGCAACGAATTCGCTTGAGACCTAACCCTTGTAGCGATATTAATAAGTCCATCTGGTCCATGCCACATGGCGTAGAAGGCGCTCATTACAGCTAAAAGAACTTGCGCAGTACAAATATTTGAAGTGGCTTTATCTCGGCGAATGTGTTGCTCTCGTGTTTGCAGGGCTAATCGAAAGCCTGGATTGCCGTGTGAATCAATGCTTTGACCAACTAATCGACCAGGAATACCGCGCTCTAAGCCGTTTCTTACTGACATAAATCCGGCGTGTGGTCCTCCAAATCCCATAGGCACACCAAAGCGTTGGGCTGAACCGATAGCAATATCAGCACCCCACTCCCCCGGAGTTTTGTACAGAGTGAGTGCTAAAAGATCGGATGTAACTATTGATAATGCGCCCTTGACTCGCGCGAATTCTATGACGGCTGATAAATCCTGAGCGAGGCCATAAGTTGAATGCGCACTTCCAATAATTCCAAAGACTGCTTCTTTTATTGACGCCAATGAATTCGCATCGATATCACTTTCTATCACAGATAACTTAAGTGGCGCTGCTCGAGTATGAATAACAGCTTTGATATGTGGGTGCAAATTTTTGTCAATCACAAAGATTGAATCATCCGCGCCGCTCCATTGACGCCTAGCGAGAGTCATCGCTTCGCCAGCCGCTGTTGCTTCATCAAGCATCGAAGCATTAGAAATAGGTAAGCCGGTTAAATCTGAAACTGCAGTTTGAAAAGCAAAAATAGCTTCAAGTCGTCCTTGGCTAATTTCCGGTTGATAGGGCGTGTAGGCGGTGTACCAAGCAGGATTTTCAAAAACATTTCGCAAGACAACCGGCGGAGTTATCGTTCCGTAGTAACCCATCCCGATTAATGAACGAGTCACCTGATTCTTCTTTGCAAGTAGTAGCAACTCTGCTATCGCACCTTCTTCAGAGATAGCTGCAGGTAGGAATTCATCAAGTGTTTTTGCCATTGCTATCGACTCGGGAACTACTTGTGAAATAAATGATTCAAGTGATTGCGAACCTAATTCGCGCAGCATGAAAGAAACTTGTGCATCATCAGGACCTATATGACGATCAACAAAGCGAGTACGTGGCTTACTCAAGTTTCCCCCAAGAATCCGACGCCTTCAAATGGCGTCAACGACCCTAGGTTATTGGATTTAGGCGCCTTTTCGCTTTCTACGCTCCGACAATTCGTCCATAGTGAGATTGGCAACAAGTGAACCATCAGTTGCGCTTTCACCCTGAAGGGTGGCGAGTGAGCCTTCTACTTCAGTCCAGACTTTGCTAATCGCAATCCCAAAGACCCCTTGGCCGCCTTGCAATAAATCAATGATGTCGTCAGCGCTGGCACATTCATAAATCGATGCACCATCACTCATGAGTGTCATGCTTTCAAGCTCAGTAATCCCACGGCTACGCAAGTGTACAAC
>JBAXIC010000181.1:0-1665 GCA_037138575.1 Actinomycetes bacterium | reverse complement strand
GCGCACTCGACAACATCAAGCCAACTGTTGAAGTTCGTTCACGTCGTGTTGGTGGAGCTACATACCAAGTACCAGTTGAAGTTAAAGCTGGTCGTTCAACAACTCTTGCTCTTCGTTGGTTAGTTGACTTCTCACGCGCACGTCGCGAAAAGTCAATGGCAGAACGCCTCACCAATGAATTGATTGATGCAAGTAATGGTCTTGGCGCAGCTGTAAAGCGTCGCGAAGACACACACAAAATGGCTGAAGCCAACAAGGCTTTCGCTCACTACCGCTGGTAATCGTCAACTTTTAACTAACAGAAACTAGAGGATCAATAAGTGGCTGCAGAAGCAATCGACCTAGCCAAGGTTCGCAACATTGGAATCATGGCGCACATCGACGCGGGTAAAACCACGACTACTGAGCGCATCCTCTTTTACACCGGTATTAACTACAAGATCGGTGAAGTTCATGAAGGCGCTGCCACCATGGACTGGATGGAGCAAGAGCAAGAGCGCGGTATCACTATTACTTCCGCTGCTACTACTTGTATGTGGCACGACCACCTCATCAACATCATTGATACACCTGGCCACGTTGACTTTACTGTTGAAGTAGAGCGCTCACTCCGTGTTCTCGATGGCGCAGTTGCTGTATTTGATGGCGTTGCCGGCGTTGAGCCACAATCTGAAACAGTATGGCGTCAAGCAGATCGCTATAACGTTCCACGCATTTGCTTCGTCAATAAGCTAGACCGCACAGGTGCGAACTTCGATATGTGCGTAGGAATGATCGTTTCTCGTCTTAATGCAAAGCCACTTGTACTTCAGGTTCCAATCGGAAATGAATCAGACTTCCTTGGAGTAGTCGATCTCATCGCGATGAAGGCACTTGTATGGCCAGGAGAAACAAAGAAGGGTGAGGATTACCTCATCGAAGAAATTCCAGCGAATTTGCAAGAGAAGTGCAAAGAAGCCCGTCACACATTGATCGAAGCTTTGGCAGATGCCGATGACCAGATCATGGAGAAGTACCTTGAAGGCGCCGAACTTACCGATGCAGAAATCATCGCTGGTATTCGTCGCGCAACTTTGGCTGCAAAGGCTGTTCCAGTTCTTTGCGGATCTGCATTTAAGAACAAGGGTGTTCAGCCAATGCTGGATGCAGTAACTCGTTACTTGCCTAGCCCACTTGATGTTGAATCCATTGTCGGTCACAGCATGTCTGATCCAACTGTTGAAGTTATCCGTCACCCAGATAACAAAGAGCCATTCTCAGCACTTGCATTCAAGATCATGTCTGATCCACACCTTGGAAAGCTTCACTTCATCCGTATTTACTCAGGCGTTCTAGAAACCGGTACTGCTGTTCTTAACTCTCCTAAGGATCGTAAAGAGCGCATCGGAAAGATTTACCAGATGCACGCAAATAAGCGCGAAGAGCGTGACAGTGCGGGCGCCGGAATGATCGTTGCTGTTATGGGTCTTAAGAACACCACGACAGGTGAAACTCTCTGCGATCCAGATAAGCCAGTAATTCTTGAGTCAATGGACTTCCCAGCACCAGTTATTGAAGTTGCTATCGAGCCAAAGACAAAGAGCGATCAGGAAAAACTTGGCGTTGCTATTCAACGTCTCTCTGAAGAAGATCCAACATTCCACGTGAAGACCGATGAAGAAACAG
>JBAXIC010000180.1:0-1692 GCA_037138575.1 Actinomycetes bacterium | reverse complement strand
TAGTAATTGTTGGGGCGCCCCACTTCTTTTCTAGAACCACGTTACGTCCACGGGGTCCAAGGGTTACTTTGACCGCATCGGCCAAGATATTCATTCCGCGCTCTAATCCGCGGCGGGCTTCTTCATTGAAGGCAATCTGCTTTGCCATGAGTTGTGCTCGCTTTCATGTAATCGTTCAGTTAGCGGGGGCTTTATCACTCACACCCCGAGAGTGCTAACGCCAAATCTACGGGAGTTATTTCCCAGGCGCAAAACGAAGGGGCTGGTGGTTCAGGCTGTACTAGCGGGCGATGCGGGTGTTCATGCGGGCTTCGCGCAGACGGCGAAGGCGCTTTACGAGCATGGGAGACGCGGCTAGAGCATCGTCACGATCGATCAAATCATTGAGGAGCTGGTAATAACGAGCTGCCGAGAGATCAAAAAGCTCTTTGATCGCAGCCTCTTTCGCTCCCGCATAGCGCCACCAACTGCCTTCAAAATCCAAAATACGGGTTTCAAGGTCGCTCAGGCCAGATGGCATTACTGACTCTTCTTGTGCCGACATAGGTAAAAGCGTATCGGGTGGGCCACTAAAACTGTGGGATTTAATACTGCTTAAAGTGTGGAAAGAATCATTTCGATATCGGAGATTTTTGTCCATGGATTCACTATTGCGAATCGCAAAATTGGCTGGCCGTGGTGGGATGACGGTGGGATGAAACCGATCTGATCGGCTAGCAATTTATCAGACCAATTCTGATAATCACTTGCTGCCCAACCTTTGCGAATAAATGCCACGATAGAAAGTTCGGGTTCACAAATTAACTCTAAATCTGGATGTGCCTCAACTAATTGTGCAGCTTGGCGAGCAACCGTTAATGAATGTTCCATCGCTTCGGTATATGCATCAGTGCCGTGAGCTGCAAGTGAAAACCAAAATGGTAAACCTCTAGTACGACGTGTCAATTGAATTGCATAGTCCGAAGGCGACCATGCACCATCTTTTAATGTATCTAAATACGATGCGTGTTGTGAATGAACAAGTCGCGCTAATTCAGGTTCGCGATAAATAAGTGCACAGGCGTCGTATGGCGCAAATAACCATTTGTGTGGATCAACTATTAAAGAATCCGCAGTCCCTACCCCGTCAAAATGTGAGCGAACCGATGGTGCACATAATGCCGCCAAACCATATGCTCCATCGACATGGAACCAAATACCTCGTGCATGTGCGGCGTCTCCGATTCCTTTTAAGTCATCGATGATTCCAAGATTTGTTGTTCCTGCCGTTGCAACGACTGCAAAAACTCGGTGAGTAGTAGTTGCATGCAAATGATCTATCGCATGTGCGACAGCATCACCCATTAACTTTCCACTTGCCGCAACTGGAACTTTTAGAACATCTACATCCATAACAGTTGCAGCCGTAACAATTGACGAGTGAGCTTCTTCGCTACATGCAATAACCCAACGTGATGCACCTGGATGATTCTTACGCCCTTGTGCTCGAGCAACCACCAGCGCTGAAAGATTGCCAATGGTGCCGCCCTGAACAAAAACTCCGCCTGATTGCGGTGGTAAATCGGCTAGATCTGAAATCCAACGCAGCGCCTGATTTTCTGCAAAAACTGCACCAGCACCTTCCTGCCAAGAACCGCCGTACAAAGCACTGGCACCAACTACTAAATCAAAAAGGTTTGCATACTCACTTGG
>JBAXIC010000179.1:0-1702 GCA_037138575.1 Actinomycetes bacterium | reverse complement strand
GCATGGCAACGGTTGCCCCATTTGATAAAGGCGCCATGGCAAGTATTGAAAAAGCCATCCGCGAATCTGATCTTGGTGTTAATCCAGGAAATGACGGTGTTGTCATTCGCATTAATTTCCCGCAGCTTACTGAAGAGCGCCGCAAGGAGTTCATTAAGGTTGCAAAGGGCAAGGCCGAAGATTCTAAAGTTTCAATGCGCAACATCCGTCGTACTGCCAAAGAAGCGATGGAGAAGATGGAAAAAGATGGCGATATTGGTAAAGATGATTTAGCACGTGGTGAAAAAGAGTTAGAGAAAATTACTGCAGATCATGTTGCTAAAATCGATGAACTACTTAAGCATAAGGAGACCGAACTCCTGGAGGTCTAGGGAGTTTGTCACAAATGTCTGATTTTCATTCGATTAACGATGCCATTAATAAAAAGGCAGGGCGAAAGCTTGGTCCTTCAATTATTGTTTCAGCATCATTAGTCGCAATTGTCTGGTTTGCCCTTGCTTATCACCGCGAAATATTTGCTTGTCTTGTCGCGGTGGCTGTTCTCTTTGGAATCCGCGAAATCGTGCGCGCTTTTAGCGCCCGTGGAATCTATATTTCAACTATTTCCTTAACATTAGGTTCGCTAGGCCTCACATATGCAACATGGAATGGTGGAGCATCTGGCTTAGCAGTAGCTACAGCAATTGCGATTCCGATGCTGCTCATTCAGCTTTTAACTAAAGGCCCAGCTGGCTTTGTTCAAAGCGCAACGGCCACGACTTTTTCACTTCTGTATCTTCCCTTTTTAGGAGGTTTTCTAATCCTGCTTGCAAAGCCAAGTACGGGTCTTGAGCGCGTAATGACTTTTGTGGTCTTAGTTAGTTGCAATGACACTTTTGCCTACATTATTGGCGTTTTATTTGGAAAGCATCTTCTTGTTCCAACAATTAGCCCTAAAAAGAGCTGGGAAGGCTTAATTGGGTCACTCGTTTTCACTCCTATTGGTGGCTCATTAGCTTTCCACTACATCATGCATATGCATTGGTGGATTGGAGCAATCGTTGGATTGATGATTGTTTTTACCGCCACGTGCGGGGATTTAATTGAAAGTGCAATGAAGCGTGATTTAGCGTTAAAAGATATGGGCTCTCTACTTCCTGGACATGGGGGAATGTTAGATCGACTTGATTCGGTTTTAATTTCAGCTCCCGCATTGTGGTTAGCGCTAGAGCTTGTGAAGCGTTGGTTATGAGCCTTCCAGAGATTAAATTGGTTTTCGATGAGCCGGTTCAACGCAAAAAGGCTCCGAAACATTTAGCAGATTACTCACCAGAAGAGCGCCGCGAGCTAGCTAAATCCTTGGGTCTTCCCGCTTTTCGCGCCAATCAAGTTGCCACACATTATTTTTCACATCTATCTAATGATCCTTCAACATGGACCGATATCCCAGCAGAGATGCGGCAGACAATCGCGCAGCAGTTCACGCCAAAGTTAATTGAACTAGTTCGCTCCGTTGAGTGCGACGAAGGTATGACACGTAAAGATCTTTGGAAATTACACGATGGTGTTTTAGTTGAATCAGTTTTAATGCGTTATACCGATCGCGTAACTGTATGTATTTCATCTCAAGCAGGTTGTGGAATGAACTGCCCATTTTGTGCAACGGGCCAGGCCGGCCTAACTAGAAACTTAAGCGCAGGCGAAATTACTGAACAGATTGTTG
>JBAXIC010000178.1:0-1702 GCA_037138575.1 Actinomycetes bacterium | reverse complement strand
GCATGGCAACGGTTGCCCCATTTGATAAAGGCGCCATGGCAAGTATTGAAAAAGCTATTCGCGAATCCGATCTTGGCGTCAACCCAGGTAATGATGGTGTTGTAATTCGTATCAATTTCCCACAACTAACCGAAGAACGCCGCAAAGAGTTCATTAAAGTTGCAAAGAGCAAAGCAGAAGATTCCAAGATTTCAATGCGCAATATTCGTCGTACTGCAAAAGAGGCGATGGAAAAGATGGAAAAAGATGGCGACATTGGGAAAGATGATCTAGCACGTGGTGAAAAAGAGTTAGAGAAAATCACTGCAGATCACGTCGCAAAAATCGATGAACTTCTCAAGCATAAGGAGACTGAACTCCTCGAAGTTTAGGGAGTTTGAAACAAATGTCTGATTTTCAATCGATTAACGATGCCATCAATAAGAAGGCAGGGCGAAAGCTCGGTCCTTCAATTCTTGTTTCGGCATCTTTGGTCGCAATAGTCTGGTTTGCCCTTGCGTATCACCGTGAAATTTTTGCTTGTCTTGTGGCTTTGGCCGTTCTATTTGGAATTCGTGAAATCGTTCGAGCTTTCAGCGCACGGGGAATCTATATTTCAACAATCTCTCTAACTCTTGGCGCGTTAGGCCTTACTTATGCAACATGGAATGGGGGAGCATCGGGATTAGCGGTGGCGACAGCAATTGCGATTCCAATGCTGCTTATTCAACTTTTAACTAAAGGCCCTGCGGGCTTTGTCCAAAGCGCAACGGCCACAACTTTTTCACTTCTGTACTTGCCATTTCTTGGTGGTTTTTTAATCCTGCTGGCTAAGCCAAGTACGGGTCTTGAGCGCGTAATGACTTTCGTTGTATTAGTTAGTTGCAATGACACTTTTGCTTACATTGTGGGTGTCCTATTTGGAAAGCATCTTCTTGTTCCAACAATTAGCCCTAAAAAGAGCTGGGAAGGCTTAATTGGGTCACTCGTTTTCACTCCTATTGGTGGCTCATTAGCTTTCCACTACATCATGCATATGCATTGGTGGATTGGAGCAATCGTTGGATTGATGATTGTTTTTACCGCCACGTGCGGGGATTTAATTGAAAGTGCAATGAAGCGTGATTTAGCGTTAAAAGATATGGGCTCTCTACTTCCTGGACATGGGGGAATGTTAGATCGACTTGATTCGGTTTTAATTTCAGCTCCCGCATTGTGGTTAGCGCTAGAGCTTGTGAAGCGTTGGTTATGAGCCTTCCAGAGATTAAATTGGTTTTCGATGAGCCGGTTCAACGCAAAAAAGCTCCGAAACATTTAGCAGATTATTCACCGGAAGAGCGTCGCGAGTTAGCTAAATCCTTAGGCCTTCCAGCTTTTCGTGCCAATCAAGTTGCAACACATTACTTTTCACATCTGTCTAATGATCCATCAACGTGGACCGATATCCCTGCAGAGATGCGGCAAACCATTGCGCAGCAGTTCACACCAAAGTTAATTGAACTTGTGCGATCCGTTGAGTGTGACGGTGGAATGACACGAAAAGATCTTTGGAAATTACATGATGGTGTTTTAGTTGAGTCGGTTTTAATGCGTTACACCGATCGCGTAACTGTCTGCATTTCATCGCAAGCTGGTTGTGGAATGAACTGCCCATTTTGTGCAACGGGTCAGGCCGGCCTAACTAGAAACTTAAGCGCAGGCGAAATTACTGAACAGATTGTTG
>JBAXIC010000177.1:0-1731 GCA_037138575.1 Actinomycetes bacterium | reverse complement strand
TTGAATCCGTGCCACAAACAGCGGTTTTTCCCATGCCTCGAGCAACAACGGCAGCATGTGAAGTCTTACCACCACGGCTGGTTAAAATCCCTTGCGAAGCAACCATTCCAACTAAGTCATCAGGGCTTGTCTCTCGCCGAACTAAAATAACTTTTTTACCCGACTTTGATAAGTCAAAGGCACGCTTTGAATCAAAGACAACTTCGCCAACGGCCGCCCCAGGCGAAGCTGGAATTCCCCGTGCTATTTCATTTAACTGCCCAGATGTGTCGAACTGGGGAAACATCAACATTGCTAATTGATCACCAGACGTGCGGCGCAAAGCCTCATCCATTGTAATTTTGCCCTCATCGACAAATTGGAGTGCGATTCTAAAAGCCGCCTCTGCTGTGCGCTTACCTACGCGTGTCTGAAGAATCCAGAGTTTTCCACGCTCAATAGTGAACTCGATATCACATAGATCTTCGTAATGGGTCTCTAGTAGCTCCATCACTTCATCTAACTCTTTGGCAACGGTTGGAGTAAGTTCAGCAAACTCAATCAAAGACATAGGGGTGCGAATACCGGCAACCACATCTTCGCCCTGTGCCTTTTGTAGGTAATCACCATAGCGACCTACTTCGCCATTTGAAGGATTACGAGTAAATGCAACACCTGTTCCGGAATCATCGCTCAGATTTCCAAAGACCATCGATTGGATATTAACTGCAGTTCCAAGATCTGAAGGAATTCGCTCACGGCGACGATACATCTGTGCGCGCTCGGAGTTCCAAGATCTAAATACTGCTTCAACTGATCTAATTAAATGCTCGCGCGGATCTTTAGGAAACTCCTCGCCCGTTGCCAAAGTAATGACTTTGATGAAACCATCACATAATAATTTCAAACTTTCTACATCCAAGCCCTGCATATTTCCAACACCAACGGAGGATGCAATGCGCTCTTGCACTTTATGAAACTCGCCAGGTTCAATGTCGCACACAATTTTGCCGTACATCTCAATAAATCGACGATAAGAATCCCACGCAAACCGAGGATTTCCAGAGGATGCCGCCATCGATTCTGCAACTTCTGGCGTCATGCCAACATTTAGAACCGTCTCCATCATGCCAGGCATTGAAAATTTTGCACCAGATCTAACTGAGACCAATAATGGATTATCAACTCCGCCAAACTTTTTACCTGTTTGCTTCTCAAGCTCAGCAAGTGCCGCTTCAATCTCGGCGTTCAAAGTTTCAGGAAATTTTCCAGACCGCAAATAGGCACGACATGCATGTGTCGTTATTGTGAAACCGGGAGGAACGGGCAATCCGATGCGAACCATTTCAGCCAAGTTGGCACCTTTGCCACCTAGCAAATCTTTTTGTGACATGTCCCCGAACGTAAAGGGATGAATCAACTGTTCAGACATGCATCTCCTTGGCTAAGCCTCTGGTGCCGCTGGTTTGATTGGAAATACTACTTGACGCATAGTATGGGAATTCTGCTCCAAATCCTATAGGATTTTGACCACATCGAGGGCGAGGTTTAGACATGTCCAAAAACGTTAAACGACAGTTCCCTAAGTGGGCCGATTTGGCCCCATTACTTAAATTCACCTTTCCCTCTTTCCCTAGCCGCGAGAAACGCTTAGCCAAAGCTCTCACTATCTGGGACCTGCGCGCCATCGCCAAAAAGCGAACACCGAAAGGGCCATTTGACTACACCGATGGCTCTGCTGAATCTGAGCTC
>JBAXIC010000176.1:0-1768 GCA_037138575.1 Actinomycetes bacterium | reverse complement strand
TGGATAGTACTTATAGAGGTGAATCTGGATTAAAACCCTCGGGGTTGATGGCAGAGACTGAGTAGCCAAAGGCCGACTAGAACTTTGGCTGTAGTATGCATTTTGTTATGCAACTAAAACGCTAGTGGAAGTTGGCTTCTTCCCGACATTTAGATCCACATTTGGGGCCCCTCATGGGGCGCACATTTGATTAGGCGGCAGCTTTTTTGAATTTTGTTAAGGAGAGCACCTGCAATGCTGCGCCCACAACAAGCCCAACGATGCCGAAAGTCATGAAGATAGCCAATTCCTGTCGCGCAACAATCGGAATTGCAATTTGGGCGAGTGGTTCAGAGTTCTTCTCAGCCAGGCTCTTTACCACTGGGTTGGCGACCAAGTTAATTACCAAATCAAGCACTCCGAAGTAAATGAATTCGCTTCCAATTGTGCGAAGCGCAGAGGTAATACTGCGGGAATATCGCAGATAGATGAGATTCAATAGTACAAATAGCAACATAGACCCAAAGAAGACAAGATTAAGAATTTTGCGGATCTGAACTATATCCGGGCCTGAAGTTTGCGGCTTAAGTTCTATTGGTTTTAATTTCCTCACCTCCTTTTTAAGCTTAGAGAAATCTTTATCAACCTTGGCCAAAGCGAGAAGTGCCATATTGGCAATCGGTTTCGCGTCAATTGACGTTGGCGTCTTAGCCCCTGTTGAAAAATAATCATAGGCAGTACTAGTTACTTTGTTGATTTCTGATTCAAAAGCCGGTTGTCCAAGAAGATCACTTAGCGCCTGCGAAATATCCTTACCTTTTTGTGTAAGGAGCCGCTTTTCATCTCCTGAGGCATCTTTCAGAGTTTTACGAACAAATTCCTTTCCTGCAGTATTTCTAAAGTCTGTGCTCGTTAGAAGAGCGTGCGTGATCGGAGTAATGGGATTCCCAGAACCTGCTATCGACCAAAGACCAGTAACTATTGGGAGGATGCTCGCAAGTAAGAAAACAAAAATGCCCGCGGTAACTGCTAGTCCGCGGCGACTCTTAAATAACCATTGTGTGGACACCCTGAAAGGGTAGGCGTCGCTATGTCTAATATCAAGCAAACGAAGCGAAATATATTTCTGCCTAGCTGCGTCTAGGGCGCCCTATGTCGGGGTCAAACCAACATTTGAAGGGCCGCGATTCCCGGCTCACTTGTGCTTAAAAAACCGCCAATAAAAGGCGCCAAACAAAAGCACAATGCCCACATTAGCTGCCAGCCGCTGCAATGTGTGATTTCTAAAAAATAGCACATCAACCAAAACAATCGTAATAATCATCGCCGTGATAAAAAGGATATTCCCAAGTTTCATCATGGGCGCAATAATATATCTGCGAGTCCAGTTGCTACTAAAACAATTGCAACAGTGATGCTCGCTCTCCGCCCAATACGTTGTGGAAGTCCCAAGACGCTCTGAGCGATATCAGATTCCAAATCCTTGAGAACATTTAAGAAATGGAATGCTGTGGCAAATAGCACAAAACCTAAACATATCCAAGCGGGTGGGTTCTTTCCGGCAGCTTCATAAACCGCCCAAGGCATAGCTCCAAATGAAAAGATGTACGGGATTGGCGAAAGCACCGTTCGCTTTAACCTTAGGTTGTAAAGGGTTGCACTAAGTAATCCAAGAAAATGAATCCCGGTACCATTAATTCCAAGTGGTCCGACCAAAGACAAAATAAGAGAGAAGAATAGGGCGAGAGCAATACATCTCTTCAATAGCGATTGGGATAGATCGCCCGAC
>JBAXIC010000175.1:0-1809 GCA_037138575.1 Actinomycetes bacterium | reverse complement strand
AAGCGCAAAAGGGAATTATGGAGTTATTGCTTATTAACCACCCATTGGATTGCCCGGTTTGCGATAAGGGCGGGGAATGTCCTTTGCAGAATCAAGCAATGAGTACGGGTCGATCCGAATCTCGATTTACTGGTGTGAAGCGTACTTTTGAAAAGCCAATCAATATTTCTTCACAAGTTCTACTTGACCGCGAACGTTGTGTTCTATGTGCAAGATGCACCCGCTTCTCTGAACAAATTGCAGGAGACCCGTTCATTACCTTGAATGAACGAGGCGCATTGCAACAGGTTGGAATTTATGAAAAAGATCCATTTAATTCTTACTTCTCTGGAAACACGGTGCAGATTTGCCCAGTGGGTGCTCTGACTGGCGCTTCATATCGTTTCCGTGCACGCCCATTTGATTTAGTTTCTACCCCTACGGCTTGCGAGCATTGTGCCTCTGGTTGTGCACTTCGCACTGACGTCCGCCGTGGAAAAACTTTGCGCCGTTTAGCTGGAGACGATGCTTCAGTAAACGAAGAATGGAACTGCGATAAGGGTCGCTGGGCCTTTAAGTATCTTTCGAGCAAGGAACGCGTTGCCTCTCCTCTGATTCGTGGTGATGATGGCGAACTTCGTGAGGCATCATGGCCTGAAGCGATTGCCCGCGTAGCTTCTGGACTAACTGGAAAGCGAGTCGGTGTACTTGTCGGCGGTCGTGCGACTGTTGAAGACGCCTATGGATACTCAAAGTTTGCCCGAGTAACACTTGGAACAAACGACATTGATTTCCGCTCCCGTTCTCATACTGATGAAGAAGCAGCATTTCTTGCCTCAACTGCGGTAAATCTCAAGACAACTTATTCAGATATTGATAAGGCTGACCATGTAGTGCTTTTGAATTTTGAGCCTGAAGATGAATCGCCAATTGTGTTCTTGCGCGTGTACAAGCAAGTTCGAAAGCGTTCTCTTGCGGTGACCACTGTTGCGCCTTTTGCAACTCGCGGAAGTGAGAAGCTCAATGCAAATGTTGTTTCAACTTTTGATCAAGTAACAAACCTCACGGAGAAATCAGTTGTGCTAGTTGGCGAGCGAAGTGCAGAAGTTCCTGGACTGCTCTCAGCAATTGCCGCTCACACAACTGCAAAGATTGCATGGATACCTCGTCGCTCAGGTGAGCGAGGCGCGTTAGCCGCTGGAGCACTTGGAAATGTGCTTCCTGGAGGACGTCCGGTTTCAGATGCTGAAGCTCGTATTGATATTCAATCTGCATGGGGTGTTGATTCTCTTCCAACAGAACCAGGTCTATCTACTTCAGAAATTCTTTCTTCATTGAATTCAGAAGGTGGACTCGATGCCGTAGTGGTCGGTGGAGTTGACCCAGCCGATATTTCTGCAGAAGCACTCGGACAGTTGCTTAATACATTTGTGGTTTCCCTCGAGATTTCCCACAGCGCTGTAACTGCAATTGCAGATGTTGTCCTGCCAGTCGCTGCAGTTACCGAAAAAGCTGGATCGTTCCTTGATTGGGAGGGCCGCGAAAGAAGTTTTGAACAAGCAATTGAAGGCGCTTTGATTACATCCAGAAGTGATGTCCGCATCTTGTCGATGATTGCAGATGAAATGGCGAAACCCATTTCTCTTCCATCGGTAACTTCAGCAAAGAGGGAGTTACTTTCTCTTGGAAAGTGGGACGGTAAGAGCGTTTCTAAACCTGCGCAGCCGAAGTTGGCACCAGTTTCAGTCTCTGGGAACGAAGCAATCCTTACCTCATGGCGTCAACTTATTGATCTTGGTTCACTGCAAGCAGGTGAAGAAAATCTTGCCG
>JBAXIC010000174.1:0-1817 GCA_037138575.1 Actinomycetes bacterium | reverse complement strand
CTCAAAGCCCTGATCCAGCAATCCAACGAGACGGCCAGCATCGGAGCTGACATCAAGCAGCTTCTCATTGATGTCATTAACGATGACAATAACGATGCCGAAAAGTTCTCTGATACCCGCATCAATCAGGCCCAACGCATTTTAGATCGCGCTGGCCCTTCTGCTTTCTATTGGATGAGCGAGATAGCAGCCCAGTTAGCAATCCTTGCAGCTGCTCAGATAAATGGAATACCAACGAATGTAAATGTGGAACTGGGGGAGAGTGCAACGGCGCAAGATGTTGTGCGGGTGGTTGTTCAGTGAATGCGTAACTTTTTTCAGTAACCAGTATCTAAAAGTCCATCAAAATTATCAGGATCTTCCAGAAACCCCCGGTGTCCAGTCCACCCACACTCCTTACATGCAATATCCGGCTGACCCGGTTCAATGATGCATCCGCCGGATGCAAAGCGTGTGTAGTCAAAATCCTCACCAGGCATTCCATAGAGGATGCGTTGCAGGACTGCTTTTTGCTGACATTGCGGACACACGAGTGTGCGAAGTGCTGGACGTCGTTTAGTGGTCATATCTGCAAGTTATAACTGACCACTGACAAATACGTTCATGTCAGTGCCTAGCAATACTCTGCATATAGGAGGTAACCATGGAACAGATTCCAATTATTGGCTCCGAAGGTAAACCAGTTCGCTATGCATATCTAGAGAATGGGAGCCTCAAGTTCGAGTTTGAATACTACGAAAGATTTGCGGGGGAAGGTGATTACGAAATCATTCACACGGTAGCCCCGCATGATTTCCCAACCATCGCCGAAAAGTTTGGACTAGATCCAAGCCTGGACATCCTCGCAGTAGTTCAAAAGATTACGGACGCTGGCAGGGGAGAAGCGCTCAAGGATGCGCTCAACAACAAAGAGATTCCGAATGAATTGTGGACTTGGCTTAACCGCGCATAATTTCAATGGCTGTATGCAATGGGCGAAGTAATTTTGAAGTTACCGCTGCCTTTTCCAGAACTGCATACACGGAGTCGTAGTACCAAAGGATTAGGTCCTTGCTTGATTCCTCATTAAACCGCTTCCAGACTTCGTCACCGATTTCTTGTTTATCAGTGGCAATTGCGCGCGCATTGTGAGTCTTATCTGCAGCCGAGACTAATAATGTGTCTGCATCGGCTGATTTAAGGTGATCAATATGAGCCTGCTTTCTCACTTTCCAAGGATCTTTCTTAGTTTGATCAGCAACCAATGAATCACTGCATCCTCTAACTATTGCCTCGACTCTCGGTCCAAATTGAGCTTTGATTTCAACTAAACGTTCTTCGCCCCCGCAGTCTTCAGCGACGTCGTGCAGTAGCCCTGCAATCGTTTGATCCTCATCGCCACCTGCTTCAAGGATCAGAGCGGCAACGCCAAAAGGATGGCTGATATATGCGATGTTTGTTGATTTTCTAACTTGATCTCTATGTTGCTCCGTGGCGTATTCCATGGCATCGAAGAAGCGCTCTGATAAGAACACGTGCGGCGGAAGTTTTTCAGTCATATTTTTCACCTTTTCTATGTGTCGATTCCATTCAAATTGAAGCTGCCTATGCCCTGCATAACCTTGGTAGTGCAGTATCTCTACTTCAAATCCACAGGTGCACTTTGCCTTGCAGATTACTTTGCCATCCACCTGCGGGTAATGCAGAGCGAATTTATGATCCTCGTAAGTAACACCGGTAAGAATTATTTGTCCCATTTCTAAACCTCCCGCTCTTCTGGCAGTGTCTTTCATCGCCAGCAGGTCTTCCTTTAGAACCACCGTGCGCAGGAAGCGCGG
>JBAXIC010000173.1:0-1824 GCA_037138575.1 Actinomycetes bacterium | reverse complement strand
TTGCGCGCGCTCATAGGGGTGAACGCTACTAGCATCGCCCCATGCGCATAACATCATGGAATCTGCTCCACTGCGAGGCAATGCCGCCGGATAAAGAGGCTGATAACGGAGCCATCCTGAGGGCCGCACTAGGCCAGCTGGCTAGCGATGTCATTGGGCTTCAAGAGGTTGATTACTTCCTCGAGCGTTCAGGAAATCACAACCAAACTGCACATGTTGCATCGATTATGGCAGCGGCTGATTGGGCCTTTGCACCTTCGCTGATGGGTTCACCCGATGAAGATTGGCGAAATCCCAATGAGAGCGATGACAAGTTAATTACCAATAAGAGCGATGTCGCACCTGGGGCTTATGGAATTGGAATGGTTTCAAAGATTCCCGTTACTTCATGGCACCGTCTAGATTTAAAAGGTTCACCCGTTGGAGTGCTTATGGCATTTCCAGTTGATGGAAAAATGAAAAGGTTTTATGTGCGCGATCACCCACGAAGCGCCTTGGCTGCGAAGTTAGAAAATGGTTGGCTCATTGTTAATACACATCTTTCATTTGTTCCAGGTTTCTCTTTAGCTCAGTTGATAAAGATCAAACGTTGGGCCAACACATTGGGTGTTACAGATAATTCAAAAATTATTATTATGGGTGATCTCAATATTCCCTTTGGAATCTTTGCCCGTGGTTTTAAGTGGAAATCCTTAGCAACGATGCGTACTTTTCCAAGTTGGTATCCAAAAGTGCAGATTGATTACTTTCTCTCACAGGGTTTAACCTCTAAAGACGTCACTCATATTCAATATCCACATTCGGGAATGAGCGATCACTTACCGTTACAGATCGAAATCGAAAACTAAAGGTCGGTTTTTTCTTTTTGCGAAATAAGTGCAACGGATGCAATAACGATTACGCCTCCAACTAACTGCGCAAGAGTTGGAGCACCGCGGCCTAATGCGATGCTGGCAGCTACACCTGCAATTGGAATGATGTTTAAAGAAGGTCCAGTAATGCGGCCAGGCAGGTTTTGGAGAGCATAGTTAAAGGCAACGAATGGCAGTCCGACGCCAAATAAACCAGAGAGAAATGCCGATACCCAGATGTGAGTGCTTACATCTGTTGGAATACTCTGCTCGCTGATCAAGTAAAAAGCGCCAAGAAATACAACAGATACAAGGGTTTGTCCTAACGCCAGGTCAACGGGTGAGTATTCCGATAAATGCTTTCGCAAGATATTTGCATAGACACCAAAGAGAAAAGCAGATAAAACAAAATAGAGAGAAGTAGATTTTGCATCAAGATGTGTACCAGTTGCACTAGCAACGACAACACCAAACATCCCGAGCAGAAAGTAAGCCCATTGTTTATGCGTTAAGCGATCACCTAACCAGAAGAAACCAATCAGCACTGTAAACAAAGTTTCTCCGGTGAGAATCAATACACCAGTACTAGCCGTTTCATGTGTGTACCCAGTATTTCCCAATAACCAAGCAAGTCCAGGCTGCATAATTCCAATTGGAATCACTAAACGCCACGGAATATGTGGTTTTCTGCGACGGATGACCGTGACAATTAAAATAAAGAGAAAACCGACACCGCATTCAATGAGTGAAAGAAAAAGCGGTGAAAACTTAGTAATCGCTAAATCAGCCAGTGGGTTTGAAATGCCCCAACTGATCATTGATGCGATAAGAACAGCAATCTTTAGATTCATGTTGATTCTTGGCTGGCATTGGTAATCAAGGCAATCAAAGCTGCTTCATCAAGTAAATCTGCTGGGCGATCAGTGACTGATGTTGGGACATAATGAAAAGCTGCGCTTATCTTTGAAATATC
>JBAXIC010000172.1:0-1835 GCA_037138575.1 Actinomycetes bacterium | reverse complement strand
GTTCCTTACTCTCAAATCATTCGATTCTTTGGACCACAGGCAAGTCTGTGGGAGCCAGGTATCGTTCTTTTGGTTGCACTCTTAGTTATGGCGGCCATGGTTTATGGCCTGTTTTCACTCTTTTCTAAATCTTCATTAGCTGCAGTGGTTGCATCAATAGTATGTATTTCTAATTCAGCGCTGTTGGTGCAGTTTTTCAATGGCGGACTATCACAGGTCTGGTCCATAGCAGGCATCATTGGAATCTTTTTAACTCTCTCCTTGATTATTCAAAGACGGAGATTTGAGCAGCCGTTTTCTCCAAAGCTGGCTGCGATTTTTGGCTTTGCATCCTGGTTAATTCTTATGGCAACTTATGTAGATGCAGCCATTGTTTTAGCGATGTTTGTCTGTATTTCTCTGCCTGTGTACTACTTCCTCAATCGCGCGATCTTTATGGACATTATTAAAATAATGCCCTTAAGTGGTTTGGCTGTGTTGATTTTTACGCCGGTTCTTACATATGCAACAATCATTACATTCGATTTACGATTGTTGGCCGCCCAAGGTACCGGAACCCCTTCTGTTATTTGGCCTCTTCCATCCGAACTACTGGGTTTCATAGATGTCTTTAGCCAAACGGCAATAACTCGCTCTGCAGAAACCTCTCTTCTAGGCTTCATACTTACCGTAACTATTTTATGGCAGCTCATAAAGAGAATTCCTCAAAAGAATTTAATCTCAGATTTTGCGGCACTGGGAATTGCTGGGTTATTAACAATGGCTGTCGGATTTGTATTGTCTTATGCAGGAAGACTGCACACTAATTATATTTATTCCAAGATCTCCGTTTATGTTGCACCGATTGTCATAATCGCCGTAATTGCGAGTATCAGAGGGCCAAAACCTCTGACATCTAATAAACCAAAAGCTCAACAGGTGCGATCTTACAAGAATGCCGTACTGGCATTTAATTCAGTGCTTGTATGTGTTGCAATCCTTGCTGTTGGATCGAGCTTTAATGCGACAACAAATAGTGCAAAACAGAGCGCAGTGATTTCTTATGCATATGCTCCACTGCTGCAAGACAAGCAGGCTCAAGAGACTTTGTCTAAATATAATTATTTAGCCAGCTATATTGGCGACTCAAATTTCTTGGGGATCTTTTCTAATGTACATTGGGTCTCGAAAGCCCCTAATGACATAATCCTGAAGGACCGATTAGATATTCCAATGAGGGTTCTGTGTTACTCATATGATCAAAATTGCAAACCGCCTTTAGCCCGTATATCCGATCCGGTATTAGAGAAGTACGGCCTAATCCAATACGAAAGCCCTGTTACCACTCGAGAGTTTGCAGCCTTGTCCCCAAGAGACCGATTTACACTTAATTTCAAGGCTGTTGGGCAACAACCATTTGATGTTCCAGAGAGATTCATCGGAGGAAATCCTTATTACAACAAAAAATAAAAAAGGCGCGGGTAATTCTCCAGCAAAAAATAAAAAAGGTGCTGGATATGCCGCAATTAGCCCCTCTGTTCCGGACTTTTTCATTCAAGCAGTCGGCTCTGTTGCCTTCTTTTCTATATCAACATGGATATTGACTGGAATTTCAACTAGAACTGAAACTTCGGATAAATTAACCTACCTATTTTCTGGCATAGGAGCACTTCTATTTGGCATGTATTTCTTGAAAAAGAAACCGCCAACGGGAGTTCAAACATTCTTAAGTTTCCTTGCAATAGGTTCAATACTCACTGGAATTGGAATTGTTGAGCATAAGGCCATGTCCAAGGAACACCCAATGGGCTTTGGTTGGGGAGTATTTGTTTTAACTCTGTTTCTATTTCCGCTTG
>JBAXIC010000171.1:0-1855 GCA_037138575.1 Actinomycetes bacterium | reverse complement strand
AGTAAATGAGAAAAGTACACCTTCTCTTCTGTGCAAGGGGTTATCTGCGATAAATGTTCCGGCCCCGCGGCGGCGATCTACTAGCCCTTCGCGCATTAAATTAAGCACCGCTTGGCGGGCCGTCATTCGGCTGACTTCAAAACTTGCGGCAATTTCAACTTCCGAGGGGATCACTTCACCAGGACGGCCATTAAGGATGATTTCTCGCAGCCATGCCTCAATTTCTTGATAGCGAAGTCCCGAGCTCTCGCGCCGCTTCCCTTGACTTGCCTTCATGAACGTACTACCTTGACTTCAAAATTGGTATAGACATTCTGTTCACACAGAAAGGGTACCAGTTCGTGCACATGAAATTGAAGGGGGTTAGCCACATATGAGTTCCTCACTGGCTGGCCTATGGAGCTCTAAAGTCCTTCAACTATTACAAGATTTATTGGATCAGCAAGGGACAAATATAAGTACTGCAGCACAATGGTGCGCAGATTCAATTTTAAATGATGGTGTAGTTCACTTGTTTGGAACGGGACATTCCAGAATTCCACTGGAGGAGATGTTTCCACGCTATGGCTCTTATGCCGGATTTAATCCCATGGCCGAGCTATCTATGACTTTTCATACCCAAGTTGTCGGTTCAAATGGTCAACGCCAAGCCATGTTCATCGAACGAGTCGAGGGTTTAGCAGATGAGATCCTAAAAAACTGGCAGTTTCGTTCAAATGACATTCTCATGATCTTTAGTGTTGGCGGAAAGACTGCTGTGCCCATAGAAATGGCAATGGGTGCACGAGCGCGTGGAATAAAAGTTATCGCCGTGACATCTATGGCAAGTAATAAGGCCGGTAACGCAAGCCATTCTTCTGGAACGACGCTTTCTGATAACGCAGATTTAGTGATTGATTTGATGGTTCCACTGGGAGATGCACTTGTTGAGATTCCTGGGATGCAAACACCAGTGGGTCCTGGATCAACAATGACAGCAATTGCAATCGTTAATGAGATAAAAGTTCAAGTTGCAGAAAATTTATTTGCAGAGGGATACACACCACAAGTACTAACAAGCTCGGCAGTTGTAGGCGAAGTAGAAAGTAAGCGCCTTTTTAATGCCGCCTATGCCGAACATGCTCGGCGCCTATCGTCTCGACTAACTGGATCAAATGCTTCGTAGGGGGGTGCAAGCTAATGGAGATGAGACAAGTCTGTTCGTTTGACGAGTAGATTTGTCTCAATTTGGTATCAATTCGCAAGTAAAGGACAAATGGGGTTGCAATCGCCAACTAAAATGTTGAGGATTTCACTCAAGACTCATTCGACTATCGAAAGGAATGCAATGAAACTTATTTCAAAGCAGATTAAATCTGCAATTGCAGCATCTGCCGTAATTGCACTCACATTGGGTGTATCAGTGTTTGCTATTCCAGCGCAAGCCGCCAATAACTATAAAATTGGTGTCAGCAACAGCTGGGCAGGAAACTCATGGCGTGAAACTATGGTGTGCGCAATTAAAGCTGAGGCGTCGCTCTCTGGCAAAGTTGCAAACGTAACGGTTCTCTCACGTAATACAGATGCAGCCGGTCAATCAGCTGATATCCGCACCCTGAAGACACAAGGCATGGATGCAATCATTGTTAACTCTGGAGATCCTTCAGCAAACAATGCAGCGATCAAGGAAGCAACAGATGCTGGCATCAAGGTCATTGCCGTTGATAACGCAATCACAGCTCCAAACACAACACTGGTAGCAAATGATCAGGTTGCATATGGTCGCGTAGGTGCTGCTGCACTTGCAAAGGCAATGAATTTCAAGGGTAATGTTCTCTACATGCGTGGTGCCTCAGGTGCTGGTGCTGATACAGAT
>JBAXIC010000170.1:0-1857 GCA_037138575.1 Actinomycetes bacterium | reverse complement strand
TCGTCAATAAAGCCGAATCATCTGCCGTTACAGTCATTAACGGAGCAGGGCCAGCAATCTCAGAAAAAGAATGGCAAGAATTTTGCAATGAAGCTGCAAAACGAGTTGCACCAGGCGAACTCGTGCTTTCGATGGGTAGCCTCCCAACAAACTTCCCTGAAGACGCACTTGCACAACTAAACCGCGCAATCCATTCTGTTGGCGGAAAATTATTAATAGATACTGCTCCTATTGCTTTTCCTTCTCTTCAAAATGAAGTCGTCGATTTTATTTCACCAAATGTTGAAGAAGCAGAAGCGTTACTCAATAAAACTTCTGGAGATCTATTTGTTCCAAACGATGAAAATGTTGAAGAACGAGCAATGGCGGCTGCAGAGGCGCTTTACGGAAATTTGGCAAAGAATGTATTAGTAACAGCAGGTTCACATGGGTGTGCATTCAAGAACGATAGTGAACATTGGTGGTTGCCCGCATATGTAATCCCAGCAGATCGATACAAGAGCGCTGTCGGAGCCGGAGATTCTTTTGTTGCAGGGTTTGCGATGTATGTTGAAAAACATGCGAGTGCAATCAATTGGCAAACGGCGGTCCGCTACGGAATGGCGACTGCCGCTGCATCTTGTGAAACTTATCGCGCAGGCGGATTTGAAAAATCGCGAGTCCTTGAAATTCTAGGATCTGATGCCGATGAGTAAGCCAGTCCGCCTCATTGACGTTGCACAAGCAACGAATACAAGTATCAAAACAGTCTCACGAGTTTTAAATGGCCACCCACGCGTTAGCGATGAAACTCGCGCGCGCGTTCAAGAGAAAATGAATGAACTTGGATATCAAGTCGACGTTATCGCCCGCTCCTTGAGAACAGGTGTAGATAACGTTATTGGGTTGGTCGTCCCGAAGATTGGTGACCCATTTTTCGCCGAATTAGTTGAGGAAATTGAAGAGGAAGCAAACCGCCGTGGCGTTGGTGTAATTGTTGGGAGCACTCACTGGGAATTGGATCGCGAGAACGATTTAGTTCAAGGCTTTAAACAACGCCGCGTCGCAGGAATGATTATTACTCCACAAGATGCTGATTATTCTTTTATGAAAGATACAAGCACCCCGGTTGTTTTCGTTGATCGCTCACCTAGGAACATTAAGGGTGAAGTGATACGTGTTGACGACAAGCACGGTGCCGAGATGGCGACAGACCACCTCATCAAACACGGACATAAAAAGATTGCATTCATTGGCGACAAATTGCGGATTAAAACGTCAAAATTGCGATTCGACGGATTCAAAGCGTCGATGGCAGCAGCGGGAATTCCAATCAATGATGATTACATCATTAACAATGCCGAGAATGCAGAACTTGCTGAACCATTTTTTGAAGAGTTGATGAATCTTAAGAACCCCCCAACTGCAATCTTTTGCGCAAAGTCTGAAATCTCTATCGGCATTGTTCGCGCGATGCACCGCACGAAGAGAACTGATATCGCATTCTTTTCTTTTGATGATTTTACAATGGCAGATTCACTCCAGCCAGCAATCACAATTCTTGATCACTCACCACGAGCACTTGGTAGAGCGGCAGTAAAACGTTTGCTTGAAAGAATGGATGGCGGAGAAGCGAAAATCGGTGAAACAAATCTTCCGCTCAAGATTATTGAACGCGGCTCCGGTGAAATTAAAGTTCCATCCGGAAAGGCCCGCGCATGACACATATCTATCTAGGAATTGACCTAGGAACTACGAATACAAAAGTTATTTCTGTGGATGCAGAAGGCGGTCATATAGCCACATCATCGAAGCCCACTGATTGGATTGTTAAACCAAACGGGCGCATTGAGACTATTGCCGAAGATATTTTCGATC
>JBAXIC010000169.1:0-1857 GCA_037138575.1 Actinomycetes bacterium | reverse complement strand
GATCGAAAATATCTTCGGCAATAGTCTCAATGCGCCCGTTTGGTTTAACAATCCAGTCGGTTGGCTTCGATGAAGTGGCTATGTGGCCGCCATCTGCATCCACAGAAATTACTTTTGTATTTGTGGTTCCAAGGTCAATGCCTAGATAGATATGTGTCATGCGCGGGCCTTTCCAGATGGAACTTTAATTTCACCGGAGCCGCGTTCAATAATCTTGAGTGGAAGATTTGTTTCACCGATTTTTGCTTCCCCACCATCCATTCTTTCAAGCAACCGTTTCACTGCTGCTCTTCCGAGTGCTCGTGGTGAGTGGTCAAGAATTGTGATTGCTGGCTGGAGTGAATCTGCCATTGTAAAATCATCAAAAGAAAAGAATGCGATATCAGTTCTCTTCGTGCGGTGCATCGCGCGAACAATGCCGATAGAGATTTCAGACTTTGCGCAAAAGATTGCAGTTGGGGGGTTCTTAAGATTCATCAACTCTTCAAAAAATGGTTCAGCAAGTTCTGCATTCTCGGCATTGTTAATGATGTAATCATCATTGATTGGAATTCCCGCTGCTGCCATCGACGCTTTGAATCCGTCGAATCGCAATTTTGACGTTTTAATCCGCAATTTGTCGCCAATGAATGCAATCTTTTTATGTCCGTGTTTGATGAGGTGGTCTGTCGCCATCTCGGCACCGTGCTTGTCGTCAACACGTATCACTTCACCCTTAATGTTCCTAGGTGAGCGATCAACGAAAACAACCGGGGTGCTTGTATCTTTCATAAAAGAATAATCAGCATCTTGTGGAGTAATAATCATTCCTGCGACGCGGCGTTGTTTAAAGCCTTGAACTAAATCGTTCTCGCGATCCAATTCCCAGTGGGTACTGCCGACGATTACACCGACGCCGCGGCGGTTTGCTTCTTCTTCAATTTCCTCAACTAATTCAGCGAAAAATGGGTCACCAATCTTCGGCACGACCAGCCCAATAACGTTATCCACGCCTGTTCGAAGGGACCTGGCGATAACGTCGACTTGATATCCAAGTTCATTCATCTTCTCTTGGACCCGCGCGCGAGTTTCATCACTGACGCGAGGATGGCCATTTAAGACTCGTGAGACTGTTTTGATACTTGTGTTCGTTGCTTGTGCAACGTCAATGAGGCGGACTGGCTTACTCATCGGCATCAGACCCTAGAATTTCAAGAACGCGCGATTTTTCAAATCCACCAGCGCGATAAGTTTCACACGATGCAGCGGCAGTGGCCATTCCGTAACGGACCGCCGTTTGCCAATTGATTGCACTCGCATGTTTTTCAACATACATCGCAAACCCTGCAACAAAAGAATCTCCGGCTCCGACAGCGCTCTTGTATCGATCTGCTGGGATTACATATGCGGGCAACCACCAATGTTCACTATCGTTCTTGAATGCACACCCATGTGAACCTGCTGTTACTAATACATTCTTTGCCAAATTTCCGTAAAGCGCCTCTGCAGCCGCCATTGCTCGTTCTTCAACATTTTCATCGTTTGGAACAAATAGATCTCCAGAAGTTTTATTAAGTAGCGCTTCTGCTTCTTCAACATTTGGTGAAATAAAATCGACAACTTCATTTTGAAGCGAAGGGAAAGCAACAGGAGCGGTATCTATTAATAATTTTCCGCCAACTGAATGAATTGCTTTATTGAGAAGAGCTAATGCATCATCTGGAAAATTTGTAGGAAGGCTTCCCATTGATAAAACAAGTTCGCCTGGCGCAACTCGTTTTGCTGCTTCGTTGCAAAATTCTTGCCAGTCTTCTTTCGAGATAGCTGGCCCTGCTCCGTTAATGACTGTAACGGCAGATGATTCGGCTTTATTGACGA
>JBAXIC010000168.1:0-1878 GCA_037138575.1 Actinomycetes bacterium | reverse complement strand
TGGAGTTTGGACAGTGTGCCGCAGCACACATATGTAAGTAAAGCGTATGTATAAGCTTTATGAGAGATGAAGGCAGGCCCTTCGAAGTCGGTTTCCAAGAGCAGGCTTCAAACTACCTCAAGCAGCTGCCATTAAGAGTGGTGGTTGTGAGCGTTGAGGAAAAGTCGAAATAAATTCGGCAAGTATGGATCAGAAAGACGAATTACCCTGAACCACTGTTGACGCGTCGTTACCCTAATGACATCAAAATTGAGATCGTGTCTAAATTTCAAGATTAGCTCACAGGGAGCTTGGTTTACTGTGTGAGCGGTGTCCGGCGTATAGGTGGCGTGATTCTGATCTGGGCTTTCATAAGGAACTGCGGGAACCAGTCGTCTTGATGTTAAAGGAGAAGTGCAAGAGGCAGAAACCTCAAGCATGAGAGTACTGAAGCAAGGCACTGGGGCGGAGCAACTCGTATTAGCGATGAAGTTGCTGTAATGGTAATGGAGTGAAGGGGTTGCGTTAGGTAGTGGAAGTTAAAATTCAACTCGAAAGAGGAGGAAATTTTGAATGAAACAAAGTCATTTACCATTTCTAAAGAATTGGTGATGCAAGCCTTTGAGCTAGTCAAAGCAAATGCTGGGGCTGCTGGAGTAGACAAGCAATCGATAGCAGACTTTGAGAAAAACTTGAAGGACAATCTTTATAAGCTTTGGAATCGGATGTCATCTGGCAGTTATTTCCCTCCACCGGTAAAAGCAGTACCGATACCAAAGAAAACAGGAGGTGAAAGGATTCTAGGGGTGCCAACGGTATCCGATAGAATTGCACAAATGGTCGTTAAATTGATATTTGAACCCTGCGTTGAACCATACTTTCTCCCAGACTCATATGGCTACAGGCCAAATAAATCAGCACTTGATGCTATAGGAATTACAAGGCAGCGATGTTGGCATTATGACTGGTTGCTTGAGTATGATATCAAAGGGCTATTTGACAATTTAGACCATCAACTGTTGATGAAAGCGGTAAGAAAACACACGGACAACAAATGGGTTTTACTTTATATAGAGCGATGGCTAACCACACCAATGCAAATGCCTGATGGGACACTGCAAGAAAAGACCCGAGGAGTGATGCAAGGAGGGGTCATGAGTCCTGTGTTAAGTAACTTGTTTCTGCATTATGTGTTTGACTTATGGATGAAAAGAAAATACCCAAAAACCCCATGGTGCCGCTATGCGGACGATGGTTTGGTGCACTGCGAAACAGAAGAAGAGGCTCAACAACTACTGTCTGAGCTAACGAATCGGTTTAAGGAGTGTGGGTTAGAACTACATCCGGACAAAACGAAGATTGTCTATTGCAAAGATAAAAACCGAAACAAAGAATATCCAGAAATTGAGTTTGATTTTCTTGGGTATACATTTCGACGAAGATGGGTGAAGAACAGTAAACAAAACACTACATTTGTAGGGTTTAATCCCGGAGTCAGTAAGTCGGCACAAAAATCGATGCGAGCAAAGATACATGATCAGAAAATTAATAGAAGGACAGATCTTAGTCTGAGTGACATAGCGAAAACATTCAATCCAATATTGCGAGGATGGATTGAATATTATGGAAAATACAATCGTTCGTCGTTATATCCTGTACTAAAGTACTTTAATGGTCGACTGGTCAAGTGGGCGATGCGCAAGTATAAAAAGCTTAAAGGAAGAAAAACAGGTGCGGGAGCATTTTTGGAAGGTATTGCAAAGAGAGAACCGTACTTGTTTGCACACTGGAAGATTGGAATGGTAGGATCGTTTGCCTAATGGAAGCGGTGTGAGTCGAGAGGTTCATGCACCGTTTTGCGAGGGGCTGGAGGGGAAGTTCCTCCGGCCTACTCTACAA
>JBAXIC010000167.1:0-1889 GCA_037138575.1 Actinomycetes bacterium | reverse complement strand
GTTTCAAGAGTAGAAATGACGGCAGTTAATCGTGGACATGTGGCGTAGTAGAAAGTTGGAAAGGGTGTGCCATCAGCAAGACGTGGTGGTGTTTCAACCACTGCCGGTTTACCGCAAGGACAGCGGTATGCAATTGCATGAACATCTCGAGGTGTGCGTCCTAGCTGTGTTTCGATGCAATCAAGATCAGATTGAGTTACTTCGCGCAATGCATCAACCTGTCTCGCTAATTGATGCAATTAAACGTGAATACCAAGGTTGACCATTTGTTAATGAATTTGCGACTTTAGTTGTCTGTGTTGCATCAGTTGATGTGCCATCTTCTGTAACGATGTATTGACGCTCCCCTGGCAAAACAAAGTGCAGACGTTCGCGTGCTTGAGACTTTACATATTCAGGATCTTTCCACAGCAGCAGTTCTTGACGCGCTGCATCGAGTGCCTTGCGATCAGTTGATAATTGCGCATTCAATGCACTTATCTGTGCACGTTGGGTGAAATAGTGCTTAACGGGAGGTGCAATGGCTAGAGCTAATATAAAAAATATTGCCCATAGCGCCAATGCACGCCCCGAACTGCGCCGACGTCTGAAACTTAATTGTCGACGAGCCACAAATTCACTTATGCCTTAAAGCGTGGAAAAGCTTCTCGGCCGGCGTAACGTGCGCCTTCCTGTAGCTCTTCTTCAATGCGTAGAAGTTGGTTGTACTTAGCAACACGTTCTGTACGTGCAGGTGCACCTGTCTTTATTTGTCCGCAGTTAAGGGCTACAGCCAAATCTGCAATCGTGGTGTCTTCAGTTTCACCTGAACGGTGGCTCATCATGGAGCGATAGTTAGCACGGTGGGCCATTTCTACCGCGTCAATTGTCTCTGTCAGAGTTCCGATTTGGTTGACCTTAACAAGCAGCGCGTTTGCTGTACCGCCTGCGATTCCGCGAGCTAAACGTTCTGGATTAGTTACAAATAAATCATCGCCAACGATTTGAATACGTGAGCCAAGGGCTTTAGTCATATCGGTCCAGCCAGCCCAGTCTTCTTCATTGAGTGGATCTTCAATTGAAACGATTGGGTAGGCATCTACGAGAGATGTGTAATAGGCAATCATCTCTGCAGAACTCTTTGAGGCGCCCTCAAATGTGTACTTACCATTGTCGTGAAATTCAGTTGCTGCAACATCCATAGCAAGGGCAATCTGTGTACCTGGCTTGTATCCCGCGATTTCAATCGCTTCAAGGATTAAATCAAGTGCTGCGCGGTTACTTTCTAGGTTTGGAGCAAAGCCACCTTCATCGCCAACAGAAGTTGCAAGGCCGCGCTTTTTTAGAACTGATTTAAGTGCGTGGTAGATCTCTGCGCCCCAACGAAGTGATTCGCGAAATGTTGGCGCACCAATTGGCGCAATCATGAACTCTTGGATATCGACGTTTGTATCAGCGTGTGCTCCACCATTGAGAATATTCATCATTGGAACTGGAAGCACATGTGCGTTTGGGCCACCTAAGTAGCGAAACAATGAAAGATCTGCAGATTCAGCTGATGCCTTAGCAACTGCCAATGAAGCACCGAGAATTGCATTTGCACCCATCCGTGATTTGTTCTTTGTTCCATCAAGGTCGATCATCGCCGCATCAACTAAACGTTGATCTTGTGCATCAAAACCAATGATCTCTGGAGCAATCTCGTCATTTACAAATGCGATCGCCTTTTCAACGCCTTTTCCTAAATAACGCTTGCCACCATCGCGAAGCTCTGAGGCTTCGAATGCACCAGTTGATGCACCACTTGGAACTGCAGCGCGTGCCTGTGTTCCATCTTCTAATTGGATTTCGACTTCAACCGTTGGATTTCCACGGGAGTCAAGAATTTCACGGGCTCCGAGAGCTTCGAT
>JBAXIC010000166.1:0-1890 GCA_037138575.1 Actinomycetes bacterium | reverse complement strand
CTCGCAATGAGATAGATGGCTCCCATCCAAGAGAGTTAATTTTCGTCGTATCGAGTAATTTGCGTGGCGTCCCATCTGGCTTGGAACTATCCCAATGAATCTGACCTCCAAAGCCAACTATCTGAGCTATCATCACGCCAAGTTCTGCAATTGAAATGTCTTGACCCCAGCCAACATTGATTGGTGCATCATCATCATAATTTTCGAGTAAGTATGTACACGCGTTTGCGAGGTCATCGGTATGCAAAAACTCACGCAACGGAGTTCCAGATCCCCACAACGTTACAGAGGGTGAGCTGGAAACCTTTGCTTCATGAAACTTTCTAATCAGTGCGGGAAGTACGTGGCTAGAGGTCAAATCAAAATTGTCATGTGGGCCGTAGAGATTTGTTGGCATTGCGCTAATCCAACGATGTCCATACTGCTTGCGATAAGACTGGATCTGTAGAACGCCAGCGATCTTTGCTACCGCATATGCGTTATTGCTCTCTTCCAATTGCCCTGTAAGTAAGGAACTCTCTTGAATTGGTTGCTCAGCATATTTTGGATAGATGCAAGAAGAGCCCAAAAACAAAAGCTGTGGCACCTTGGCGGCGTGAGCTGCTTCAAAGACGTTGGTTTGAATTCGTATATTTTCATTTAGAAACTCCACGGGGTGGGTGGCATTAGCAACAATTCCACCCACTTTTGCCGCGGCCATGATAACTACATCTGGCTTTTCTTCGACAAGCGCATCCATGATCAATTTGGAGTCCCGTAGATCTAGTTCTGTGGATCCCCATCCAAGCAAGCCTTTAAATCCCTTGGACTCTAAATTTCGCCAGATAGCAGAACCAACTAGCCCTTTGTGGCCTGCAATATAGATCTTGGAATCTGGATCAAGCATTGTTTGATTCTCGGGAGCACTCTTGTCTGTTTCATGCAGGCTCATACCGGTACTATAAGGCACCATTAGAGGTTGCGTAAAGGCAACCAAATGTTTTGACAAGGAGTCTCTGCCCGTGAAAAAAGCACTGATCACAGGTATCACTGGACAAGACGGCTCTTATCTCACTGAGTTACTTTTGGAAAAGGGATACGAAGTCCACGGGATCATTCGCCGCGCTTCAAACTTTAATACGCAACGCATCGATCACTTGATTGAAAATCCTGAGATCTACGACCACAAACTTTTTCTCCATTACGGCGATATGACTGATGGTTCAAGACTTGTAACCTTGATTGCAAAACTTGCACCTGATGAGGTCTACAACCTTGCCGCGCAGTCACATGTTCGCGTCTCATTTGATGAGCCCGAGTACACGGGCGACACCGTTGGACTCGGTACAACACGACTGCTAGAAGCCATTCGTATAACCGGTGTGGGCTCAAAATTTTATCAAGCTTCATCCTCTGAAATGTTTGGTGCAACGCCGCCACCACAAAATGAAGAGACACCGTTCTATCCGCGCTCTCCTTATGGTTCTGCCAAGCTTTACTCATACTGGATGACAAGAAATTATCGTGAGGCATATGGCATTTTTGCCTGTAATGGAATTCTCTTTAACCACGATTCTGAACGTCGAGGTGAAACCTTCGTTACGAAGAAAATTGCTGTGGCAGCCGCCCGTATTGCGCTAGGGAAACAGAAAGAGTTAGTTCTCGGAAATCTCGATGCCGTACGCGATTGGGGTTATGCACCAGAATATGTAGAGGGCATGTGGAGAATGCTTCAGCACTCAACCCCCGATGATTACGTGCTTGCAACAAACACTGGTTATTCCGTACGGGATTTTCTAAAATTCAGTTTCGAGTCGCTTAACTTAGATTGGGTCAAGTTCGTTAAATATGATCTTCGGTATGAGCGGCCTACAGAAGTGGATGCGTTAATTGGAGATTTTTCAAAAGCCG
>JBAXIC010000165.1:0-1911 GCA_037138575.1 Actinomycetes bacterium | reverse complement strand
GATACTGAGCGATGATATGAGTCTCAATTATCAATTCAAGCAAGGGATAACACTCTTACAACTTGGACTTTTTACATTCTCTATTTCCCTGCAAATTGCTATGTGATAGGTAAAATTCCCCAATGAGAATTAAGCGGAAAAGTATGATTGCGGCCTGCCTTAGTGGGAGCTTATTAGTTTCCTTAATCGCAGCATCAGCAGCAAACGCGCACGTGGAATTCAATCCAGATAGCGTGGTGGCAAACAAGCACCAAGTTCTTTCGCTTGTAGTGCCACATGATTGCAGTGCTACTTCAAAAACGACGGAAATCAAGATTCAACTTCCTGGCAATTTTGATATTAAAACCTTCTCACCCGTTGGAGTTTTCCAACACGGAAAGGCTTTGAAGAGTTGGACTGAGAAGCTTGTGACATCTGGCGGTAAGTCCTACGTCGACATAAAAGGTCCAGGAATTATGGCTGGCCCAGATATGGGTGCTAACGCAGTAACATTGAAATTCAATGCAACGACTCCATCAACTAAAGGCGCTCAACTTAAATTCCCTGCAGTCCAATACTGCACTGGAGGAGGATCTGTCAGTTGGATTCAGCCACGCCCTACCGATGGATCAGATCCAGCCGAATCAGCTAAGCCAGTTCCTGTATTGAATCTTAAGTAACAAGAGTCTATGTTGAATAAGAGCGAGCAAAGCGCCTGTAAATATATTTACAAACTCTTCCTCGGACTCTGCTTGCTCTTTTCACTCGCACTTTTCGGTTCGCCATCTGCGTCAGCTCATGCCCAACTAGTTGCTACATATCCAGTTGATAATTCTGAGGTCACCTCTTCGCCTGAAGTCATAGTTCTATCGTGGGGCGAGGATGTGAGAACCAATGCAAGGCAATTTTCAATCACTCGTTCCGACGGCCATTCTCAGAAATTTTCCTTCAATTATCGCTTTGATGCCACAACTAGTGAGGGAAGCGCTTCGCTTGTTCCAGTGAAGAAACTTCCAACTGGTTCCTACATAGTTTCTTGGAAAGTGGTTAGCCATGACGGCCATCTTGTTGCAGGAGCAACAACTTTTGGCATCAACGTTTCTGCTGCAACAATAAAGAGTTCTAGTTCAACTTCATTATTTGATGAATTTTTGCAGGGATTTTTCTGGCTCCTCATGATTTTTACTTTTGGCGCAATTATGTCTGGTAGAAGAAGAATTTATTCACTCACTGCAAGACTTATATTATTGGTTGGATTAGCAAGGTTAATGAGTACCTATTTAGTCCTTCATGGCTCGTTCCTAACTACGGGTAGTGCCAAGATTTCTATTTGTGCATTCATAATTTTGCCGATAATCATCGTACTTCCAAAATCGAAATTAAGCGCTCATGGAGATACAAAGCTATATCAACTCATTCTTCTTTCAATTCTCTTTGCTTCACAACCATTTTTTGAGGGTCATCCATTGGATGTTATTCAACCTGGTTATCTCAAGTATTTATCAGCAGCGCACTTGTTATTCGCTCTGCTATGGACGGGATCGGTCATTGCCCTAGCTCTCAAAAGAGATGCCGCACAATATGAAATTACTCGTCGCATAAGCACCATAAGCATATTTTTGCTGCTCCTCTTTGGAGTAGCGCTTACCTATTTCCTCGCTCTTCCCTTAAATTTCGGAAGTAAGAGTGCGTGGGAAACCTTCATCATTGTAAAAATTGCTCTAGTAGTGACAACGCTATGCATCGGGGCTTTTCATCATTTTGCTGGCAAGAATGCCCTTGAATCTTCAAAGTTCCAAATTAGTAAGACGCTTCTTCTTGAATCAGTAACGATAATTAGCATTGTGACCACCACCGCTTTGTTGGTGGGATATACCCCTCCAAAAATTATTGCAAACCAATACAAAATTTCGCAAAGACTTACTTCGGCTA
>JBAXIC010000164.1:0-1915 GCA_037138575.1 Actinomycetes bacterium | reverse complement strand
TACCCGTCAAGGCGCAGGCGACCAAACCCGATTATTGCTTGCGAATGTGCTGGTATTTGATGGAAAGTTCAGAGTGGTTCTGCTGAGCGTTAGATACTTTTAAAGGATTGCCCAGCGAACCGTGACTGAAACGGTGACTTTTTGCTCACCCAAATCGATCTGAGTTGCCGCAGCATCAGTCTTAGCCATTGATGTATAAATCGGATACACCGACGGAGTTGAAGTCTCATCGAGATAGATAACTTTGCCAAGCTTTATACCAAGCAGTTTTGCATAGGAAGATGCTTTCACTTTGGCATTCTTAACAGCCAAGCCACGAGCGACGTCAGTTCCTTTGTCCTCATTTAATATAAATGGGCTTACGCCACTTAGTACGAGATTATCGCCACCAGCTGCAACAACGGCATCGACAACTGCCCCTGCTGTTGCGGCTGCACGGACAGTAATATTAAAACTCTGTGTGGCGCGATAACCAGTAAGCACCGGTGCAGTACCGTCTTGTGGATATGAATACTCAGGATTAACTGTTACCGATTGTGTCGCATAATCTTTAGCTGCAACTTTGTTAGCTATTAATGCATTGCGAACTTCGGTTGCTGTTGTAGACGATGCCGCGAGGGCCTCCTTAGATGTCTTGGATAGCACAGAGACGGTTGCACTGATCCGTACGGCATCAGGGACAACAAGCGTTGAGCCAGATGCACTGACGCTAATGTAACGAGTCGTTGTCTCAACGGCCATCGCTGGCATAGCAAGGGCCGCGCCGCCTATGAGTGAGATAGCAATGGTCAAGGCTGCGATTCTTGGAAATGATTTAGTTTTCATGGGTTAAGTATCGCGTATTGAATGTAAAGAGCGTTAATTATTGCTGTGAATAGTGAGAGAATTAGAAGGTGAGCCAATCCCAGTTCCTCTCTAATTGCAACGCGGATGCCATGAAAGCTGCCGCAGTAAATCTAGCGGCAGGAAATTTAGTGGCCTTTCCAACCGAGACGGTTTATGGCCTTGGGGCAGATGCGACCAATAGTGCAGCGATAGCTCGCATTTACGCAGTCAAGGGCAGGCCCACGGATCATCCATTAATTGTGCATATTTCATCGATGCAACGAATGGGTGATTGGGCCGAAAAAATTCCAGAGTATGCAATTAAGTTAGCCCGCAATTTCTGGCCAGGACCTATGACTTTAGTTTTAAATCGCAGTGAACTTGCTCAAGATTTTATTACTGGCGGGCAGGACACCGTCGGTATTCGCGTACCGGATCACGTTGTTGCGCGGGCGCTACTTGAAGCTTTTGAAAATCTTGGAGGCAAAGGAGTTGCCGCGCCGAGTGCTAACCGCTTTGGTCAAGTATCACCAACAACAGCTGCGGCAGTCATCGATGAGATTGGTGAATATCTAGAGCCAACCGATCAGGTAATTGATGGCGGCGCTTGTGCCGTCGGGGTCGAATCAACAATTATTGATTGCACTAGTGACGCGCCTAGAATTTTGCGTCCGGGTGCGATTACGGCCGCAATGATTGAAACGTGCTCGGGAATTCAAGTCGGCAAAATAACTGACAGTCCTAGTCTTGGCGTAGTTAACAATTCAAGCGAGATGATTTCTGTTGACCTAATTCGAGTTAGTGGCTCCCTTGAAAATCACTATGCACCAGCTGCAAAAGTATTATTATGTGAAATTCCAACCGAAGGACAAGGCTTTATTGCGCTAGCAAGTATTGAAACTCCGCCTGGTGTTATTCGCTTGGCCTCACCGCGCAATGATGAAGAGTTTGCACAGATTCTTTACTCAGCCTTGCGACAAGCCGATATTCAAGGATTAGCCGAAGTTGTCGTTACGCAGCCAATTGGTATCGGCATCGCAGTTGCCATTAGGGATCGCTTGCGCCGAGCCACTAACGGCCGTTGAAATCA
>JBAXIC010000163.1:0-2078 GCA_037138575.1 Actinomycetes bacterium | reverse complement strand
CCAACAACAGGAGCACGTGCACTTCCTCTGTATCAAACCACTGCATATCAATTCCGCGATACAAAGCATGCGGCAGATTTATTTGGTTTGGCAGAGTTAGGCAATATCTACACCCGCATCATGAACCCAACGCAAGATGTCGTCGAAAAAAGAATTGCTTCACTTGAAGGCGGTGTTGCCGCTCTTCTTGTTGCATCAGGTTCTGCAGCAACGACTTTTGCAATTCTTAACGTTGCAACTGCTGGCGATCACATTGTTTCTTCTCCATCACTCTATGGCGGAACTTACAACTTGTTCCACTACACATTGCCATCATTTGGAGTTGAAGTTACTTTCGTGGAAAATCCAGATGACCCTGAGTCTTGGCGCAATGCTGTTCGGCCCAATACAAAAGCGTTTTTTGGCGAGACTATTTCAAATCCCAAAAACGATATTTTGGATATTGAAACAATTGCAAAGATTGCACATGAAAATCATGTACCTCTAATTGTTGATAACACCGTTGCAACTCCATACGTTCTTCGCCCCATTGAATTTGGTGCAGATGTTGTTATCCACTCTGCCACCAAGTTTCTATCAGGTCATGGAAATGCAGTTGTTGGAGCAATCGTTGATTCAGGTAACTTTGATTATGCGCGCTACCCTGAAAAGTTTAAGAGCTTTAACAATCCAGATCCTTCGTATCACGGCCTTGTGTATGCACAAGCCCTGGGCGTCGGTTCAGCATTTGGCGCAAATCTTTCTTACATCTTCAAAATTCGCCTGACTTTGCTTCGCGATATTGGAGCAGCAGTTAGCCCATTTAATGCATGGCTATTAGCGCAAGGTCTTGAAACATTGTCGCTTCGCCTCAAGCAACACCTTTCAAATGCTAAAGCAGTTGCTACCTGGCTAGACCAGCACCCTCAAGTCGAATCCGTGAATTACGCATCCCTGCCAGGCAATAAATACAACGCACTTGCCACTAAGTACGCGCCAAAGGGATCTGGTTCAGTCTTATCCTTTGAAATCAAGGGTGGAATCGAAGCTGGAAAGAAGTTTGTTGAGGCATTGACCTTGCACTCACATGTTGCCAACATTGGCGATGTGCGTTCATTGGTGATTCATCCAGCTTCAACTACACATTCCCAACTCTCACCGGAAGAGCAGCTGAGCGCGGGTGTTACACCCGGACTTATCCGTTTATCTGTTGGGCTTGAGGATATCGATGACATCAAGGCTGATCTTGCTGTCGGATTTGAAGCTGCTCAATAAATGGTTCATGGAATCGCGCTGGTTACCGGGGCATGGCTTGAAGACCATGACCCCGGTGACCGCGCCTTTCTAAAAATCGGTGATGTCCCACTTGAAAGCGGTGAAGTTCTTAACGATGTAACAATCGCTTATCAAAGTTGGGGTGTACTAAATGAAAATAAAGATAATGCGATTTTAGTTAACCACGCTATGACAGGTTGGTCAGATGTTCCTGGCTGGTGGCCATCGATGGTTGGCCCGGGCTTGCCATTTGATACTGATAAATACTTTGTTATCTGCCCCAATGTAATTGGTGGATGCCAAGGTTCAACTGGGCCATCTTCCATTGCACCTGATGGCAAACGATATGGATCGAGATTTCCATCATTAACTATTCGTGACATGGTCCATGCCGAGATTAAGTTCAGTGATGTAATTGGAATTGATAAGTACTTGCTAGCTGTTGGTCCCTCCCTTGGTGGAATGCGAGCCCTTGAGTGGGCCGTTCAACATCCAGATCGAGTAGGCGCAATCTGCACTATTGGGTCATCAGCCGTTGCTACAGGGGATCAAATCGGCACATCATCAATTCAAATCCGTGCCATTAAATCTGATCCTAATTTCAATAGTGGGGATTATTACGAGCAGGAGCAGGGTCCGATTGAAGGTATGGGTATCGCCCGCCGAATAGCGCACCTGACTTATCGAACTGAGGCCGAGATGGATGTGCGTTTTGGCCGCGAACTTCAGGGAGATGACACTGGGCGTTATGCCGTTGAGTCATACCTTGACCATCAGGCCGATAAGTTGGCCCATCGTTTTGATGCCAATACCTATATCTGCCT
>JBAXIC010000162.1:0-2078 GCA_037138575.1 Actinomycetes bacterium | reverse complement strand
ACTGCTGCTTTACCGCGAGCTAAATGTGATGCAACCGTGCCCTGTTGCATATCCAAAATTTCAGCAATTTCTCGTAATAGATATCCATACTCATAAGCAAGTAGCAGAACTGCTCTTTGAGAAGCTGTTAGAGATTTCAAGGCAGTCCGTACGAGAAGTCTCTCCGCTACTTCATCAGAGTTATCGACAGAGTCCAATAAAAAATCAGCCATCTCTAAGGTGGTCTCTGACTCGGTTTGGCGCCTAGCCCATTTGCGTCTTAAATCAGCGTGTTTACTCACCATTACTCTGACCGCGTAAGCCTCTAAATTTTCATGGTCGCGAATTTTTGCCCAACGCTGGTAAATATCAGCTAGCGCTTCTTGCAAGACATCATCTGCATTTTGCCGATCAAAGCAGATCGCCCGTGCACTCTTTATGAGAGTTCTTTGATGAGTTGAGAGCCAGGCAGTGAATTCGCCCTCGATGTATGAGCGTGAGTTCCGACTTGTGCCCGCCATTAGCGAAGGCTACAGGAGGCGTCCATACGGGGCACAGTGGGCAGGTTCTATTTTCCGCCTAGTAGGGCAAAAAAGTCCACAACGATGCATAAAAATATTCAATCTCGGCGGTGTGGAGTTAGAGAACGGGATTTCCAGCCACGAACAACAGCCGAACGAAGGGTCTTGTATATGAAAATTTCTCGAATTAATTTAGTTGCCGTGGCACTCACCATGGGCCTTTCCTTTTCAACAGTTGCCCTTATTCCGGCACATGCAGCAGCGACTCAGGCGGATGTTGATTATTCGACCGCTATTTCCAAACTTTCCGTCCAATTTGGGAAAGTAGCAATTGGATGGGCTGCTGCCGTTTCAAATCCACCAACCTTTTCATTTGGCAAAAAATTCTCTACCTACAAGGCGAATGCCTCAACGAAAAGCGATTTACTTCTTGTCGCAATTGGAAGACTGAAGGCACTCACACCTTCAGTCGGATTTCCTAAGTCTGACGCACTTCTGAAAAAGTCATTAACTGCTTATGAATCGGCCGTTGGCATGGTTAAAACTGCAATAAATAAAAATGATTCAAAATTAATGACTAAAGCGAACAAGGCAATTATTGCCGCGAGCACCTCATATCAATCATGGGCAGGTTCTTACGCTGATGAAGTGAAATCCCTCAACGGCTAGCTAATCAGAGAGTGGTTGCTATTCGTCACTTGGGTGGCCAAAGGATCCAATCCTTTGGCCACCTCGACAAAAAAAGATCTTATAGGTGCACAAAAGTAATTGATCTTGACGGTATTCCTTTAAAGGCCGGGAATACTGGCTCGTAGAGAAAAGGGAGTTAATCGTGGCACTAAGTATCGGTGACAAAGTAATCGCTAATGAAGATAATCCTGGAAGTAATTCAAAAACCAAAAAGGGCATGATCGTTTCAATAAATCAAATGGTTTTTGGTCCTAATTATCGCTTCGATGGTGGCCATTGAATGAACTAGATCATGAGAGTTCGCTTGGAAACTCTCACTTAAATTTCCGCATAAATAATTTAAATAACTCTTTCCTTGATCGGGTGAAATATCGAGACTTACAAAACCATTCTTGATCTCATAGCGGATTGGTACGCCGCACTTTGATGCATGAATGTGGCCAAGTTCTATTAATGATTTTGCTTCTCTTTTGTAGCGTCTTCCATTTAATAACTTCAGAATTGGAGCCAGATTCCAATAGTTGACTCGCCTTATTGGACTCATTTTAGCTGCAAGTGAACCCTTGTCAGGTAATGGCCGATAGTAACTTGAAGCCCTTCCATTTTTCTTAAGACGATTTTATCTCAAGTACCACAGTTCAAGGGCTTAGTTTTTCTTGATTCTACTTTCGGTGCTCTAACTTGGGTGCCATTGATGTATGCCCTTGCTTCAACCGTGCCGTAATAGTAAGTGGGTTTAGTATTCTTGCAGTACACGTAAATATCTTGAATGAGTACAACTTTGTTTGCTCCGACATAGGGATAATTTCGAGGGATAACACGAGTGACGTCATGGTTCCTCGTTAAGAAAAAGATGGCGGAGGTGTCCGAGCCACGGAACGAGAGCAA
>JBAXIC010000161.1:0-2107 GCA_037138575.1 Actinomycetes bacterium | reverse complement strand
TCTCACTTAGTTGTACAGCCTTTGCACAATCACTTGCTGATGGACTTCCACTGGCAAAAGCGATGATTTCTGCATGAGCCTTCTGGGTGTAATTCCAGCATTCGCGCTGACTGCGCTCCTACTTGCCATGGTCCCCGGTCAAGGGGTGGCAATGATCCTTCGCCAGTCTCTGGTTGGTGGCTCTCGCGCCGCAACGTATTCAGTGCTCGGAAATTCCGGAGGGCTCATTATTTGGGGCGCAGCTTCGGCAATCGGACTTTCTGCGATTTTTGCTCGCTCTCCCATTGCATTCTCCATCTTGAAATGGGCGGGCGTAATTTTTCTAGTGGGGCTCTCCATTCAGACGCTTTGGGAACTTCGAAAAGAATCGGGAAAGTTTGAGGTTTCTGGAAAAGCCAAGACGTCATTCCTTCCTGCGCTCAGATTAGGGTTAATTACAAATCTTACAAATGTCAAAGCCGCAGTTTTTGCTGTTGCATTTATCCCGCAATTTGTTCCAAAAGACTTCAATCTTGGGTGGGGAATTTTTATTCTTTCTTGTGTTCAATCTGCTACGTCGATGGCTTGGTATTTCAGCTTGATTGCGGTTGTTGAGAAGTCATCCGCCGTTTTATCACGTCCAAAAGTTCGCAGAATATTGACTGCTATTTCTGCAGGAGGAATTTTGGTTCTTGCCCTCGGATTGGCACTCAGCCACCCTCGTTAAACGAGACTAAATTTCGTAGAAGTACTCGTGTACTTCATATGCAATATCTTCCAACACAACGCGGTTGTAGGGGATTCGCACGTCATCGGCAATATTCACAGGACCTAGGATCTTTGCTCCAGCACCGATAGTGACTCGGTCACCAATCGTTGGATGACGTTTTCCTGTGGCAAAGCGGCGAGCTCCGAGAGTTACGTTGTGATAAAGCATTACATCATCACCAATTTGAGTTGTTTCGCCAATAACAACGCCAATTCCGTGATCGATGAAGAATCGGTGCCCAATCACTGCAGCAGGATGGATTTCAATTCCAGTTCGCCTGCGTGCTCGATTAGACAACATTCGTGCAATTAATTTGAAGCCGTGTTTCCAAAGTTTGTGTGCAACTCGATAATTCCAAATTGCATGAACACCTGGATATGTAAGAAAGACCTCGAATTTATTACGGGCCGCTGGATCGCGCAGTATGGCGTTATCGAGGTCTTCCTTAATTGTCTTAAACATATGGTTGAAGGCTAGTCCATCAAATCTTGGTACAGGACCGTTGAAAGGTAGCGCTCACCAAATGATGGGATGATGACAACAATAATTTTTCCAGCGAACTCTGGTCGCTTTGCAATTTGTGATGCACCCCATAGAGCAGCTCCTGAAGAAATTCCAACAAGGAGTCCTTCTTCCTTAGCCGCACGACGAGCATAACCAAGCGCATCTTCATTTGCGGCATCTAGAACTTCATCATAAATTTTTGTATCTAGAATATTTGGTACAAAGTTTGGTCCGATTCCTTGGATTGGATGGCCTCCTGGTTTGCCACCATTGAGGATTGGTGAAGCAGCGGGTTCAACTGCAAAGATTTTTATATCTGGATTCTTCTCTTTGAGAGCTTGACCAACACCCGTGATTGTTCCGCCAGTGCCAATTCCAGCAACGAGTGCGGCGACTTGACCATCGGTGTCGTTCCAAATTTCTTGCGCCGTAGTGGTTCGGTGGATTTCAGGGTTTGCAGCATTTTCAAATTGGCGAACCAAAACTGCTCCATCATTTCCGCCAAGTTCCTCTGCCTTTGCAACTGCACCGCGCATGCCTTCAGCAGCGGGTGTCAACACAAGCTCGGCACCAAAGGCGCGAAGAAGTGCGCGACGTTCTTTTGACATTGAATCAGGCATCGTGAGAATCACTTTGTAACCACGTGCTGCACCAACCATTGCAAGTGCAATACCTGTATTTCCTGACGTTGCTTCGATGATCGTTCCGCCAGGCTTTAGTTCGCCAGATTTCTCCGCGGCATCAATCATCGCGATACCTATGCGATCTTTAATTGTGCTTGTTGGATTATAGAATTCTAATTTTGCAAATACTTGAGCTTCAGCTCCATCGGTAATGTGGTTGATCCGAACAAGT
>JBAXIC010000160.1:0-2117 GCA_037138575.1 Actinomycetes bacterium | reverse complement strand
CGCAGCTGCACCAAGTAATGAGTAAAGAGCTCATCACCATGCCAGATAATCTTGATGCGCGCGCCGCTTTTGAATTCCTACATTTGCATCGCCATAAGTTGGCACCTGTCGTTTCGGACAGCGGTGAGCTCGTCGGCATCATCACTCGCATCGGTGCATTGCGCGGCACCTTGTATTCACCAGCCGTCGATGCAAATAACCATTTACGAATCGCAGCAGCCGTTGGAATCAATGGTGATATCGCTGCAAAGGCGGCAGCTCTTGTTGAATCAGGGGCAGATGTCTTAGTTGTTGATACTGCTCATGGACATCAAAAGAAGATGATTGATGCATTGCAGGCTATTAAATCTCTCGGGCTTTCCGTTCCAATTGTCGCTGGAAACGTTGTAACTGCCGATGGAGTTCGCGATCTTGTTGAGGCAGGTGCATCAATTATTAAAGTAGGAGTTGGCCCTGGAGCGATGTGCACAACACGGATGCAGACCGGTGTTGGCCGACCACAGTTTTCGGCAGTTCTTGAATGTGCAACTGAGGCTAAGAAGTTAGGTGCACACGTGTGGGCCGATGGTGGAGTTCGCCATCCCCGCGATGTTGCATTGGCATTAGCTGCCGGCGCATCCCAGGTAATGATTGGTTCTTGGTTTGCCGGCACATATGAGTCGCCCGGGGATCTTCAAAGCGATGTCAACGGTCGCTTGTTTAAAGAGTCTTTTGGAATGGCTTCGGCCCGTGCAGTTGCTGCACGTACAACTGGTGAAGATGCATTTGATCGCGCTCGCAAAGCTTTATTTGAGGAGGGAATTTCGACTTCTCGTATGTATCTAAATCCAGCACGTCCAGGCGTTGAGGATTTACTAGATGAAATCATCGCCGGTCTTCGTTCATCCTGTACGTATGCGGGAGCGCGCAACTTAGAAGAGTTTGCAGAACGCGCTGTTATCGGTATTCAATCTTCGGCAGGGTATGCCGAGGGCCGACCACTTCATTCATCGTGGGGCAATTAATCGGTCAAAATTATCTTTCCATCAACTTCCTTAATGGGATATTTCTTTAAAGGAAGATTTGCCGGGCCATTTTCAGGTTTACCTGTTATTGCGTCGAAATAAGACAAATGGCAAGGGCAGACTAATTTTTTCTTTTCAAAAATGACCGAACAGCCTTCATGAGTACAGACTGTATCAAGTGCAATTAATCCATTTTCAGTACGAGTAATTGAATATTCTTTGGGACGACCGTAGGCATCTTTTCCTTTATAAAAAACGGTTTCACCCATCTTGACTTCATTGCTATCACCTAACGTCATCACCACTGGTGAAAAGATTTGTGGCGGTTTAGAAGTTGGTGACTGAGTTGGAGTTGGTACTGTGTTTGATTGAGTTGGTGTAGGTCTTGGAAGCAACACACCTTTATCCCACACCAACTTTCTCCCACTCCTAATGCAGGTGTATTTCTTACCCCTAAATATTGTTGTTTGTCCGACTTTCCTACATACAATCGATGGCCTACTTGCGCCGATAGCTGATTCAAAAAAGGAAGTAATGACGAGAGTGAAAAAAGCCACAACACCACGTCTCGAAACTAAGGCCATGTTTGGAATGTTAGGGCGAACATATGAACGAAAGGTTAATTTTAGGAAGGCTCAAAAGGTAGGCTAAGCGACATGTCAAAGCCCACGATTATTCTTGCGACAAGCAATGGCGTGGGAATGGGCCATTTAGCCAGGGCTAGTGCCGTTGCCCTTGCTTTAAAGCCAGTTGCAAATCCAATAATCGTTTCAATGGCCGGTGGAATCGCAGAGATTCCTTCGTCCATGGGTATTCGTTGCGAATATATTCCAGGGCGCGATCGCTTATGGATGACTCGTCAAAAATGGGATGAATATTTGCGCGATCGTTTATTAGCTTTAGTTGAAGAGACCGATGCAAAGGTTCTGTCATTTGATGGTGTGGTTCCTTATCCAGGTGTAATTGCTACACGAAATGCCAATCCAAAATTAAAGCTTGTTTGGGTACGTCGGGGATTATGGCAAAAGAAACCACAACGTTTTGTCTTAGGTTTGCAGGCAAAGATGATGGATGCCATTGTCGAACCCGGCGATATTGCCCGTTCTTATGACT
>JBAXIC010000159.1:0-2139 GCA_037138575.1 Actinomycetes bacterium | reverse complement strand
CGAATAACTGTTTCAGATGGCACTGCCGCCGAAGCAATGTTTGAGCTTTTGATGGGTAGCGATGTTGCTCCTCGCAAAGAATTTATTGCTAATGCCGAAATCGATCGCGAGCATATTGACGCCTAAGATAGTTGTTTTCTTAGTGTTCGCGTTTACTTAACCCAATAGCTCTTTAATACTCTCAACTCAGGGGCTTTACTCATCCCATGGATGAATTCTTAATTGATTCGGATGATATTGAAGAGCTCTCAGCGCAGTTAATTCGTGATTCATGCCTTTGCCTTGAATGCAGAGACGCGTCAAGTGGACAAAGGCTGAAGTCGATTTTGGATCTTGACCCTGATCTAGAGATTAACGAGATTGAAGAAGATGAAGACTCCGTCACATTCACTTTAAGCGATGGCCACCGTGTCACTTTGGATGCTGAAACCGTTGGGGACTTAATCCTAGAGTTGATGCCATTGAATTGGCGCAGTCAAGCTTCCAAGAATATGTGGGATGAAGAGAACGCGCCGCGAGAGACCTTTCTATGGGATTCAATCTCAACAGATGATTCGATTCTCTATGAAATGCTCGATCAACTAATCTCATTTGGATTTGCAGTAGTCAGCGACATGCCCAGTAAGGATCGTGCAGTACTAGATTTAATTCATACTTTTGGCTATGAACGCGTGACAAATTATGGCGATATCTTTGATGTTCGTGTCGAAAATGCGCCAAATAACTTAGCTTTTACAAATCTTGCGATTGCACCCCACACAGATAATCCATATCGGGATCCAGTACCTACGATTCAACTTCTGCACTGTTTGGAAACCAATGTCGAAGGCGGTCACTCTGGCTTGGTTGATGGCTTTAGAGCCGCGGCCCTATTGCGTGAAAATGATCCTGAAAGCTTTGAAATCCTGACAACTCGTTTATTCCAATTTGAGTACAAGAATTCAGATACACATCTGAGCACTTTGGCTCCCATTATCAAATTAGATGCGATGGATGAGATTGTAGAAATTCGCTGGAACGATCGCTCGATGCAACCCCCATTTAGTGGTTTTGATATTGATGAGGTTTATGAAGCGCTCCGCGCCTTTGCTCGGATTCTTAACGCTCCTGCCAATATGTATCAATTCAAATTAGAACCTGGCCAGTGCATGATTTTCGATAATACCCGCGTCCTACATGCGCGCACGGGTTTTGAATCATCTGGTAAGCGCCATCTCCAAGGCGCTTATGCAGATCTAGATAGTGCACTAAGCAAATGGAGCATTCTGCAAGATAAGTTGGATGTATGAACGCCTTTTTAGAAGTTAAAGCGTTATTTGATTCAGCTAAGGCTGAAGAATATCTGGGCGAAGACATAACACTTGTCGAGCACATGATTCAATGCGCCGAGCTAGCAAAGAAAGAAAACGCACCAAGTTGGCTCGTTGTTGCAGCACTGCTGCATGACATAGGCCATATTCTTGTGCCGGATGCTGCAACAGCTCAAGATTCAGGTGTTGATTTGCACCATGATGAAGTCGGTGCAGAATGGATCGCTCGTAGATTTCCTAATAATGTTGTTCAAGCTGTAAAACTGCACGTTGATGCCAAGAAGTACTTAGTTGCAACCGATGCTAGTTACCTTGAGAAATTATCTGCTGCAAGCCAAATAACCTTAGCCATTCAAGGTGGCGTATTCACAGATCAAGAAGCAGAGGATTTTCTCACCCAGCCTTTTGCAGCTGAGGCGGTTCGACTTCGCCTTTGGGATGATGCTGGAAAAGTTCGTGGCGCTGCTCTTTCTTCACTTCTTGATTTTGAGACTGAAATAAATGTAGTCGCATTGCTCTGATTTCGACTTTACCTGGCCACAAAATCCAATGAAACTCTCAATCTTTCACAAGCCTTCCACAGGCTTTGCAAATGCTTAGTTAGATAGGTTTCGGGGATGAATATGCGACTTGAAAAGAAATATCTTCCTTACGGAGCACTCCTCGGAATCTCATCTGTTTTGGTCCCAGCATTTCAATCACCCGCACAAGCCACTGATGGAACATTTGATGGTCCGGTGGTATTTGTAGATTACGGCGACGTACAAGTCCGACTTGTTGTTCTTAACGGCAAAATAACCGATGCAATTGCGCTGAAATCTCCAGCTGG
>JBAXIC010000158.1:0-2142 GCA_037138575.1 Actinomycetes bacterium | reverse complement strand
TGCGCGAAGTTGGTGGCAACTTAGATGAAATTGAAATCTCACTTGCCATGCATGCAGTTGGATTGGCTAATTGGCACGCGACGCATCCATGTTGTTCGCGGTGCGGAGCAGCAACGGTCAGCGATTTAGGTGGGGCAGTACGTGTCTGTGTCGAAGATTCAACTCAGCACCATCCGCGCACAGATCCTGCAGTAATTGTCTTAGTAAAAGATTCAGAGGATCGAATCCTTCTTGGACATCAACCGATTTGGCCAGAAAAACGTTTTTCTACTTTTGCCGGTTTCGTCGAACCTGGTGAATCTTTTGAAGAGTGCGTTTCACGCGAAGTCTTTGAAGAGGCAGGTGTTTACTGCAACGATATTAATTACTTGCGTTCACAAGCCTGGCCATTTCCGGCATCAATCATGATCGCATTTGAAGCCATTACTGATCATCCAGAAAATGCCCGTCCCGATGGCGAAGAGATAACTGAAATTCGTTGGTTTACTCGCGATGAAATGAAGAACGCAGTTGCTACTGCCGATATTTTGTTGCCACCTTCTATCTCTGTTGCCCGCAAGATGATTACAGCTTGGTATGTGGGCAAAGCTGGATATGAAGAGAGCGAACTTCATGGCGGGGAGACGTGGAGATAGTGTCTGACCTGCGTGCAGAGGAGATTTTGGAATCTCTCGACAATGAACAAAGAGCAGTTGCCCTTGCTACTCGCGGACCTGTCTGCGTAATTGCAGGTGCCGGAACTGGAAAAACCCGCGCAATCACACACCGCATTGCATATGCCGCAGCGATTAACGTGATGGATCCACATAAAGTTTTGGCTCTTACATTTACCGCGCGCGCAGCGGGTGAAATGCGCATGCGCCTTCGCTCCCTGGGCGTTCCATCGGTAGCCGCACGTACTGTTCATGCCGCTGCACTTAAACAGCTCACATTTTTCTGGCCACAAGTATTTGGTGGCCGAACACCTGATCTAATTACCTCAAAGACAGCTTTTATTACTGAAGCAATTAAGCGCGCAGAACTTACGGGGGAGCTATCAATAACTTCACGAGATTTGATGCGAGATATCGCCTCTGAAATTGAGTGGTCCAAAGTCAGTGAAGTTGCACCAATCGATTATTTATCTGAGCTCGGGAAGCGCACTGTTAAGCCGCGCATTAACCCAGAACAGATGGCCAAGGTCTATACCGCTTATGAATCAGTTAAACATCAAGAGCGTGCAATGGATTTCGAAGATGTTCTGTTATTAACCACGGCCATGATTGAACAAGAGCGCGAAGTTAGAGAACGGGTGCAAGATCAATACCGATTCTTTACCGTTGATGAATATCAGGATATTTCTCCGCTGCAACAGCGCTTAATTAATGCTTGGCTGGGTTCACGGCAAGAAATCTGCGTGGTTGGAGATCCTGCACAAACTATTTATTCATTTGCCGGTGCAACTCCTGTTTTTCTAAACTCATTTACTAATCGTTTTCCAGAAGCTGAAGTAGTGCGACTAACAACAGGCTACCGCTCTACTCCCGAAATTACCTTCATGGCAAACTCGGTCCTGCGCAAATCACAGATGGGTCAAGAGTTAGTGGCACTCAATGATCATGGTGATAAACCATCTGTAGATGCATACTCTGATGAAACTTCAGAAATTTCAGGGATCATTGATTTCATCACGCAGTTGATTGCACAGGGAACGCCGCCACAAGAAATCGCAGTTTTGGCGCGCACGAATAGCCAACTCAATGCAGTAGAGCGTGCGATGAATGCCGCCAAAGTTCCTTATCAAGTGCGCAATAGCGAACGTTTCTTTGATCGTTCAGATGTCCGCGAATTCTTAAAGCTTGTTCGAAATGCATCAGTTATTCCAACTCAAGGTGTGTCATGGCTCGATGAACTGCGCACACTTGCACAACCATTTTTGACTGGGGCTCATATCGATGGAATCGCAGCCCTGCTTCACCTGGCACGTGAACTCGATGCTGACAATGGATTTACTCCGAAGAACTTGCGCACCTATCTGCGCGAGCTCGAAGATCGAGTACAGCAAAACAATCCTCCGACAATGCCCGTAACAACTCTTGCTACTTTGCATGCGGCTAAGGGGCTTGAATGGGAACGGGTTTTCTTGATGGGAGTCAGCGAAGG
>JBAXIC010000157.1:0-2161 GCA_037138575.1 Actinomycetes bacterium | reverse complement strand
GGTCCGCCACCGCGACCAACAGAGCCACCGCGACCATGGAACAAGCGAAGTTTGACGCCGTATTTCATGGCAACATCGCGCAGAGAGCGCTGTGCTCGGTGGATTTCCCACTGGCTTGTTGCGATACCTGCATCTTTGTTGGAATCTGAATATCCCAACATTACTTCTTGCACATCACCACGCAGCTGTACAAGTGAGCGATAAGCAGGATTGCTTAAAAGTGTTTCAAGAATCTCACCGGCGGCCCGAAGTTCGGCAACGGTTTCAAGCAATGGAGCAAAACCAATGCGGGCCTTTTTGTTTCCAAGGTGAACAAGGCCTGCTTGCTGGGCGATTACGACGGATGCGATTAAGTCATCTGCGCCTTTAGTCATTGAAACGATATACGTTTCAATTGCTTGCGAACCAAATCGATCAATCAAATCCGCGATTGCAAAGAAGGTATCAACAGTTTTTTGTCCCGCTGCATCAAGGCTAGTGATATTTAAATTTGCATCAGCGGCTAACAGCGCGGTGAGAATCTCAAACTTTTCATCATGTGATTTTTCAATATATCCGGCAAGTCCTGTGGCTTGAGCCAAAACATGGTGATGAGCATCTGAATGCTCACGGATATCCATAGTTGCGTGCGTAATTCCAAATGCAGCCACTGTTCGCATGGTGCGCTCAAGTAGGCCAGTAGCAATGAGTTCACCTTTATGAGCAAAGAGTGAGTCGCGCATCAGAGTTAAATCTTTAATCAGTTCGGCCGTTTCGGAATAATCACGGTGTTCAACATGCGGTCCGCCTTTTGCATGGCGATCACGCGTTAACGCAAGACGGTGCACAATTGCAGTTGCTTTTAAGCGATAGGGCTCCTGGGCATTTAGGCGCAAGAAACGAGGTTCAAACTCGGTGATGTGCTCTAAATCCTGCTCAACTGAAGCGGTTAGTTCAGGTGTTGCACCGATGATTCGAGTAGAAATTGAAAGCATTTGGCGCAGTGAGTTCATTGCATCGATAGTCACACGGATTGCATGACCAACTTGCAACACCATTGCATCGGTTGTTACTTGCGCGGTTACATTGGGATTACCGTCGCGGTCTCCACCAATCCAACTACCAAAAGATAAAGGGCGCGAGGTGACTGGGACTACGACATCGATACGCTTCATCTCACGGGCAAAATCATTAAGAACTTCTGGAACAGTCTGACGGAACAAATCATCTAAATAATAAAGTGCGTTCATGGCTTCATCGAGTGGCTCAGGTTGACCAACACGAAGTTCATCGGTCTGCCAGAGTAAATCGATAGTTTCTGCTAAGCGTTCACTTTGTGATGGATTACGCGAATCATCGAGAAGATCTGCAACGCGTCCCATCTTGCTTAATACCGATCGGCGCGCAGCTTCAGTTGGGTGCGCAGTAAAAACTGGACGTACGGACATTTCATTAATCCACTGTGAAATCTCTTCACTACTTAACTCATGTCCGGGAGTTTGTGCTTTTAAAGCAGCTTCGATTTTATCGACTGCTCGCGCAAGCCATGAGCCACCTTCAGCACGTGCATCGGCTAGAACACGTGCGCGGTGCACTTGCTCGGCAATATTTGCCAAGTTGAAATATGTGCTAAATGCGCGCACTAGCTGCACCGAGTCTTCAATTGAAAGTGATGCGAGAAGTTCCACGCCTTCACCTTCGCGCACTGCTTTACGTACTTTTTCGACGAGGGCTAGAAGTTCTGGACCTTCTTGGCGAACTAGCGTCTGGCCGAGTAAGTCGCCAAGTCTGCGTACATCGCTGCGAAGGGCAGCATCATCTGCTGCAACTGCACCGCCAAAGCCGCTCGATTCCATTGGGCAATCCTCTCAGGTCGCCGAAGGTACTGCGAACAAATTACACTGGGCTCATTAGCCCCCTCCCTTTTGGGAACGGGGCCTTGCGGCGTTTACGGGAGGCGGCAACAAGTGCGTGGTCTGATTTCACTGCTACCTACGGCTAACGATGCATCTCATATCGTGGCACCGTTGCCCTTATATCCATTTTTGCTCGCCAGACGTTCTGAAGATAGACCACTTCTTGTTGTGACAAGTTCGAGCCGAAGCGCTGAGGATCTTGTCAATGAACTTCGTGAGCTCCACGGCAACGTCTTGGAGTTTCCTGCATGGGAAACGCTGCCACA
>JBAXIC010000156.1:0-2184 GCA_037138575.1 Actinomycetes bacterium | reverse complement strand
CGAGCAGAGCTGTTGTGGGTTGGACAGTTTTTGGTGCATCGATTGTTCCGGTTCTTCTGGTCATTTATGGCAGCGCTCTAGCAGGAAGTAGCTCTGAAATGAACGGCAAGATAGCCGCGGATCCCATCGGGGCCCTTACGACGCTACTGCCCACTTGGTATCTCATTCCCTTCGCTCTCGTGGCGGTACTGGGCTTAATCGGTGGCTCAATTCTTGACCTCTACTCTTCAGGAATTGCTCTTGTCACAATTGGATTGCCGGTAAAGAGACATATTGCAGCGTCGATCGATGGCGCAATCATGACCCTCGGAACTATTTATATTGTTTGGATAAAGAAAGATTTCTTTGGGCCGTTTCAAGGATTTCTCATTACCCTGGGAGTCCCAATCGCTGTCTGGTCGGCCATTTTCGTTGCAGATGTGATTTTGCGTAAAAAGGAATATGCCGAAGATGAATTATTCAAGCCATCTGGTCGCTATGGTTCGTGGAACCTGCGATCCACAAGCTTGCTAGTAATTGGTTCGATAATCGGGTGGGGCTTCGTCACCAATAGTTTTGCCTCGTGGTTGTCCTGGCAGGGCTACTTCATGGGGGCGATAGGTGGGAGAACAGGTTCGTGGGCCTATGCAAACGTAGGCATTATTTTTGCTTTAGTTATAGGCTTCCTTGGACACATACTTTTATCACGTAAAGAAATTAGAAAGCAGGAGGGTCGAAATGGCTGATTCCAGTTTCGATATTGTTTCGAAAATAGATCATATGGAAGTTGATAACGCGTTCAATCAGACTGATCGAGAAATTGCTACCAGGTTTGATTTCAAAAATACTGGTGCAAAGATTGAAAAGACAACTGAGAAAGTAAATATCGAGGCAGATAGCGAAGAGCGTGCGAAAGCCGTTCTTGAGGTTTTCAAAGAAAAACTCATCAAACGCGGTGTCTCCCTCAAACATCTTGACGCAAAGGATCCACAACTCAGTGGCAAGATTTATAAGATTTCCTGTGATCTAAAAGAAGGTCTTTCGACTGAAAATGCTAAGAAGATTGCAAAATTCTTAAAAGAGGAGGGTCCTAAATCTCTTAAGACCCAAATCCAAGGAGATGAACTCCGCGTCGTTAGTAAGAGCCGTGATGATTTACAAGAAGCAATGGCTCAAGTCAAAGGAGCTCCTTGGGAGTTTGCAGTTCAATTCGTGAACTTTAGATAGCACCCGATTCCTGATGAGTCATGAACGGAACTACAAAATAGGTTTAACCCTTGGTGTTTCAGCTTATGCAACATGGGGATTATTCCCGCTTTATTGGCCGCTCTTGAAACCCGCTAATTCCATTGAAATTGTCGCCCACCGAGCAGTATGGTCTCTTGTATTTTGCGTCGTATTACTTGCAGCCACAAAAAAACTATCCTCAACGTTGGCGCTCTTAAAAAATCCCCACGTTATGAAGCGCCTCACTCTCTCAACGGCGCTCGTTTCAGTGAATTGGCTTGTTTATATATGGGGAGTTAATCATGGTCATGTTGTTGAGTGCGCCCTCGGTTACTATATAAATCCCCTAATAATCATTGCTTTTGGAGTACTTCTCTTGAAAGAGAAAATGCGCAAATTGCAGTGGTTTGCAGTAATTGTTGCTGCAATCGGTGTCCTTGTATTGACAGTCGATTTTGGCAGGCCTCCCTGGATTGCATTAGCGCTTGCAACTTCATGGGGTAGCTATGGTCTAGTCAAGAAGCAACTTGGACTTGGCGCTTTAGAGGGTCTCACAATTGAAACCATCATTTCATTCATCCCTTATGGGGGTTACTTGGTGTGGATGGGCACAAAAGGCACAGGTCAATTTGGCCACAGCGCCGGACTTACAGCGCTTTTGATCCTTGCGGGCGCGGTAACGGCAATTCCATTATTAATGTTTAACGGCTCCACAAACAGATTGCCGTTTACCATAATTGGACTCTTGCAATACATAACTCCAACAATTCAATTCTTAATTGGAGTGGTAGTTAGACACGAGGCCATGCCGATTGGGCGATGGGTAGGATTCCTAATTATTTGGATTGCGCTAATTGCGTTGGGAACAGATTTAGTGAAATCAGGCGGTTCGAGTAATAATCGCGTCGCACAAGCTGACTAGAGCGTCTTTAGCTGGTGAATTGTTAAGGTCAGCAACCAAACCCTTCGCTTCATCGG
>JBAXIC010000155.1:0-2192 GCA_037138575.1 Actinomycetes bacterium | reverse complement strand
AACTGGACCGCTTGCTACCAAGATTTGTGAGTTAGAAGGAAGTTGAATCGCTGCACCAAAGTTGATGTAGCAAGCAAAATCTCCAGGGCGCTCGAAGGCAACAACATCCTTGCCTGCTTCAATCCATTCCATCGGACCATCGCCCAAACCTTCTTCTTCTTTACGAATAGCCAAAGCTTGGCGATACATAGAAAGCGTTGAACCGTCAACACCATCTTGCGTATCAACTGCGAACTTTCCCCACCATGAGGACTGTGGCAACCAAGCTTGTTCTGGTTTCAAAGAATCATTGGTAGAAAAACCAAATGCACCTTCTGGTTTTGATGACCATGGAATTGGAACACGGCAACCATCGCGTCCACGATCAGAGAATCCACTCATCTTCCAACGAGGATCAGTTAATCGATCTTCAGGAATGTCGCGGACCTCAGGCACGGCCAACTCTTCACCCTGGTACAAATATGTTCCGCCAGGAAGCGCCAAAGTCATAAGCGCAGCACTACGCGCACGCAAAGTTCCACGGGCGATGTTAAATTTCTTAGGATCGCCTTGACGAGAAATCGTTGTATCGCCGTGGTTGGTCAGGCCTAAATCAAGACGGTCGACAGAACGTACAACGTCATGATTATTAAATACCCACGATGTTGGCGCACCAACTTCAGCTAAGGCATCGATAGAGTTTTTAATCTTGGTCTTAATCTCTTTGGCATCCCACAAAGTTGTGAGCATCTCAAAGTTAAATGAGTTCTGTAATTCATCCGGGCGAACATAACGCGCAATCCGCTCTGCTGGACTTACCCAAGCTTCTGCAACTGCCATGCGATCTCCTGGATATGAATCAAGGATTTTGCGCCAAGCGCGATATATATCATGCACACCTTCTTGATCCCAGAAAGGTTTATGTTCGGTTCCAAGCATTGTTGCTGCTGGATCAGTTCGAATATCAGGAAGCCCTGCCTCTTTAAACATTCCATGTGCAACGTCGATGCGAAAACCTGCAACTCCGCGATCGAGCCAAAACTTCAATACATCTTCAAAGTGCTGGACAACTTCTGGGTTTTCCCAGTTAACGTCGGGTTGTTCTACTGCGAACAAGTGCAAGTACCACTGACCTAGTTTGCCGTCGGCTTCGACAATGCGCTCCCAAGCCGGTCCGCCAAATACTGCTTCCCAGTTATTAGGTGGTAGATCTCCATTGGGTCCTTTTCCATCGCGGAAAATAAAACGCTCACGCTCTGGTGAACCAGGGGCGGCTTTGAGCGCAGCTTGAAACCATTTGTGATCACTTGATGTGTGGTTAGGAACAATGTCAACGATTAAACGAATTCCAAAATCAAGGGCTTCTTTTATGAGCTGTTCGGCCTGTGCCAGTGTTCCGTAATCAGGTTCGATATCCATGTAATCAGAAACGTCATAACCATGATCATGTTGTGGTGATGGATACCATGGAGAAATCCAGATTGCATCAATACCTAATGATTTTAAATAAGGAAGACGGGAACGAATACCTTCAACATCGCCAATGCCATCTCCATTTGAATCAGCAAATGAGCGTGGATAAATTTGATACGTAACGGCGTCGCGCCACCAAGGACGTTCTTTACGGGATGCTAAATGGGACATGCTTACTCCGTCTCGAGATATTTAGTAAGGAATTCACGTTCGGTTTCATTGATAGGACGAGATTTCTTTGTCTCGGGCGAGACAGTGACTTGCACACTTTTAATGCGGGAAACGAGTTCACCATCATTTTTAATCTCATAAGTCATCCCAAATGAGGAAGTTCCAATTGAATGGACCCAGAGCTCAACATCTAAAAAGATATTGCCCGTATAAATCGGTGCAATGAAATCAACCTCTGCGCGAGCAACAACCATTTCAATAATGCCAGACCACGCAAAGCGCGCCTCTTGGGCATATGTTAAATACGTTGCATTGTTAACATGGCCAATAGCATCTAGGTCATCCCAGCGCACATACTGCTTGTTATTAAATTTCATTTAACGAGTTAGCTTTCTATACGTGACGCGGTGAGGACGAGCGGCATCTGCTCCAAGTCTTTGAATCTTATTTGCTTCATATGATTCAAAGTTTCCTTCAAACCAGAACCATTTTGAATCACCTTCGTAGGCCAAGATGTGTGTTGCTACACGGTCAAGGAACCAGCGATCGTGAGAAATCACTACTGCGCA
>JBAXIC010000154.1:0-2202 GCA_037138575.1 Actinomycetes bacterium | reverse complement strand
CGTTGGCGGCATTGCAGTCGGTATCCCAGCCGCAGGTGTTGACTATGGTTTGGGCCAGGCTGAAATCGCCGCCGCTGTAAAGCAGGCTCAGAATTATCAGCCCGTGATTGGGGACAATGTGGCAATTGCCGCCAAATTTGTCGTAACCATAGAAAGCGGCCAGTTTTTCGCGAGCAGCGCGCCAATCGTTGGGATCGGCAGCGTGCCAGGCGCGCAAATCGGCAATCAGGCGGAAAATGGTCGAATCGAGAGGGATGAGTGCGGTAGCGGTATCCAATAGTTTGGCAATGTCGCTTTCCACAAAGGCCTGCGCCACCAGGGCAGCGATGACTTGCGCCCCAAAGATAGCCTCCCCAGCGTGGCTGACGCTGGCGGCGCGGTGGGCCAGATCGGCAGCCAGGGCCGGGTTCCCAGGTGCAACCAACCCCCAGCCTTCGATGAAAATCTGCGCCCCGATTTGCTCGGAAACGACTTTTCCATTCAATTCCATCGAGCCAGATCGCGGCGCGGAGATGCCATCCTTGAGACGCAAGAAGGCGGTATGTTCGGTTGAGTTGCCCAATCCGCCCCACCACAAAATGGTGCGGTTCTCGACGATGTAATTCAGCCAGGTCTGGCCGATTTGGGCGGGAGTCAGGTTGAGCGAGTTACCATAATCTGGTAGGGCGCGCAAAAAGGTGAACGTACCGGAAATATCATCATCGGTGACCACCAAGATGTGGTTTCTTAACGGCAGGTCGGTGCGGTCGTTGACGTAATACTGGATTTCGCCCAAGCTCGCCATAATTTGTTCATAAGTCCAACCTTCAAAGGGACGGCCCAGGTAGACACCGATGATTTTGCCAAGCACTCCAGCGTAGACACGTTCGTAATAGTCAGAAGGGAAAGTCATGTGTTTTGTTCCTTGAATGTTTAGACGATGTTTGATTTTATCCAATTAACAAACATTCCTACCAATGATCTGTCCCATCATCTTTTCTGCTTACCACAAAGCCATGACCGCCTAAGGTTTAAACATTCTGGGGTTAATATTAGGGCGCAGAGCTGGGGGGCTGGATCATTAATGCTTCGATGATCTTAGCCGTTTCGGTAGTTGATAGCTTGAGGTTCAAATACATTCTGCGCCCCGGTTCCATTTTCCACATATAACCATTTGACAACCGGCCAGAGCCATCGCTGATTTCATCAAAATAGATATTTGTGCCGCGAACACCATATAAAACGGCCAATTGATCCCAACTGGAGCGGTCTTGGAATGAATTATCAAACCATTTGTAATAAGCTTGTCGTACAGGATTGTCAGCGGGCGTGCTTTCCAAGGCTGATCCGGTTTTAACATAAAGGCCTGCCTGGCTGATAACAATTGGGCTTGGCCAGTTTTTAATTACATATTGAGTTTGCTCAACAAGATCATGTCTGACGAAATTGAAATCATCATAATAAACACCACCCATTAGGATTAACATCTTTACTTTTTTCGAGACAAGTTCAGGGTTATCTTTTAAAAGATCGTAAAGATTGTTAAGAAACCCCACACTAATTATGGTCACTGATTGATCAGGTTGTTTTGCTAACACTTTTTGATAAACATGAAGGGAAGTATCAACAGTGTTATCGGTAATATCGTGAGCCATCCCCGCAAGAGTATTGATATAGAATGAATGGGAAGAATCAGGCGCAGCAAGCGGCTTATCGTAAATGCCAATTGGTATATCGCCACGTCCATACCATGTATTGATGGCGTCAATCGCGTCCGCTGCTTTATTTTGCGCTTCGTTATAACTAACTGCAAGAATTTCGGCTTCTCCATTGTTTGCCAGGGCATGCAAAACCGCCAAAGCGCCGACATCATCAACGTCGAAGGTGAAATCTGTTTCGTAAATAACTTTTACTGGCGCGGTGTTATCAACAGCATTAATTCCCTTACTGTTAGTCGAAACCGAAGAACAGGCTTGTAATATCAAAATACCAAAAATAAAAATTGTTACCAGTAAATAAGATGTTTTCGACTTAATGTTGCTCATTTTTGTTCCTCACAGAAAGATGATAGAGTTTATTAGTCGGCTTCATTGCATCATCTCCTTCTCACATAAATAGGCAGAATGAATGGAAATATCTGGGATACTCCACTACTGTGAAAAAACGCTCTCTTTTCCACTTTGATCTATATGATTTATAGAAACTATTTCATCTTATCAAGCC
>JBAXIC010000153.1:0-2211 GCA_037138575.1 Actinomycetes bacterium | reverse complement strand
AAAAATATCTCTCGCTATCAGTATCGCCAATAATCAAGCTCTTAAATTTTTCATCGATGAACTGCGCAAATGAATCCGGGGGAAAGATCGAACCATTATGGATAAATGAATAATCACCGTAAATAAATGGATGCGTATTGTCTTCGCTATTAGGCAAACCTTTTGTTGCCCATCGAAGATGCAGAAGAGCGCCATCGGCAGCGTTCTCGGCAACGACTTTTTGAAAGGTTGCGCTCTCAGCCGCAGCCTCAACTTTCTTCTCTAGCACCGTATGCGCGTGCTGTCTATCATTTGTAGAGATCCCCCAGCCATCGCAGTGGACTGATGACAAAGCGATGAATTCTTCGAAATCTTTGCCCACTTGTGCGGGAAAAGAGGATTCAGCCTGCGACACGTAGCCCATTAGACGGCACATTTCTGAGAAAACCTCTTCCATTTAAGTCACACTCTGAGGTAGAAAGATTACCCCAAATGACTCAAGGAGGAGAACATCTTGGCACTATCTGATGAACAACGCTTAAACGAGCTCGGCTACAAACAGGAGCTCAATCGAAGTTGGTCTGGCTTTTCAAACTTCGCGATTTCATTTTCAATTATTTCAATCCTTGCAGGTTGCTTCACAACATTTGCACAGGCTTGGAACAACGGTGGTCCGGTTGCAATTTCAATTGGCTGGCCTGTTGTTTCGCTCTTAATTCTTGTTATCGGTTTTTGTATGTCAGAACTTGCATCTGCGTATCCAACATCAGGTGGTATCTACTGGTGGGCATCAAAGCTTGGTGGACCAAAATCTGGTTTCTTTACAGGTTGGCTTAACTTAATTGGTTTGGTATCTGTAACTGCATCAGTGGGTTATGGCGCTGCTAGCTTCCTCAATACGATACTTGGAATGCAATGGCCAAGTTATGCATCAGATTTCTTAGGCGGGGACTACATCAAGCAGCAGTTCTTCCTATTTATGGCGATCATTCTCGTAGTTACACTTATTAATATCTATAGTGGTCATCTACTCTCACTTTTCAACAACATCTCAGTGTGGTGGCACGTATTTGGAACAGCTGTTGTTATTGCAATTCTCTTAATTGTTCCTGATCATCACCAAACATTGTCTTGGATGTTTACCACCAAGATTAATAATTCAGGATTTAGCGACAACTCATACTGGATATATGTTCTTCCACTTGGGTTCTTGCTTACTCAGTACACAATTACTGGTTTTGATGCATCTGCTCACTTGTCTGAAGAGACTCATGACGCCCACATCAACGCTGCTAAGGGAATCTGGAAGTCAATCTTCTACTCAGCAATCGGTGGATACATTCTTTTGATGGCATTCCTCTTTGCTGCTACTCAAGTAGACACAATTAGCTCATTTGACTTAGCCAAGAACCCATTTGGCGGAGGATCAATCATTGCCGTTCTTTACACCTCACTCGGTGGCGGAATCGCATTTAAGCTAGTCATGATTATCACTACTCTGGGTCAAATCTTCTGCGTAACTGCTTGCTTAACTTCATGTTCTCGCATGATGTATGCATTCTCACGTGATGGTGCAGTACCTGGAGGAAGCCTTTGGAAGAAAGTAAACAAGCACCATGTTCCACTAAATGCTGTACTTGCTTCTGCACTCGGCGGCATAGTTCTAACTCTTCCTGCTCTATGGAAATCACCAACAGGTGCACCAACTGCTTTCTACGCAGTTGTATCTGTTTGCGTGATTTCTCTGTACCTGGCTTTCTTAATTCCAATCTGGCATCGCTTAAAGGCTGGAGCTAGTTTCAAGGCCGGTGCTTGGACTCTTGGTTCAAAGTACAAGTGGATGAACGTTGTGGCGATTGCTGAAATCTCCATCATCTCTATCTACTTCATCTTGCCATTCTCACCAGCTGGAACTCCTGGAAATAAGGATTTCACTTGGACTGCAGTTAACTATGCACCGATCATTACTGGTGGAGCGTTAATCATTCTCTGGATCTGGTGGCAACTATCTGCCAAGAAATGGTTCAAGGGACCAATCAGTAACCTATAAAAAGAGTTACAACTCTCACAATCTCCCCGTACGAAATGTGCGGGGAGATTTTTTTACCCTAGATTTTGAAGAGCCAAATCGTTAGGCTAGCGGGCATGACATCAATGACGATTTCCGAGCTAACAACCAAAATCAAGAGCGGTGAAATAGATACCGTTGTAGTAGCCATGACAGATATGCAG
>JBAXIC010000152.1:0-2230 GCA_037138575.1 Actinomycetes bacterium | reverse complement strand
AGTTTTGCTTTTGCCGCCTTTACTATTTGGAACCTTAAAGAAATTCCTAAAGGCGCTGCAGCTAAACATGCAGCAGATACCGGAATTCTGAAATCACTTCTTGAAGGTTGGAAATCAGTCAGTGGTTCTAAAATCATTCGCGGACTAGTTTTCGGAATGGTGGGCGCATTTGTTGCTGCGGGCGCGGTGATTGGCTTGGCTCGAACATTTGTGGGCGATCTTGGCGGTGGTGAAGCTGCCTACGGTGTGTTATTTGGTGCAGTATTTTCTGGCCTTGCCCTTGGTATTGCATTTGGCCCAAAAGTTTTTGCACAGTTTTCCCGCCGCCGTTTATTTGGGGCATCACTAACTGTTGCAGGTCTCTTTCTTGTTGGATTAGCTGCAATCCCTAACCTTGTTCTTGCAGTCTTTACTGTTATTGCACTGGGAGCATTTAGCGGTATCTGTTGGGTTACTGGCTTCACGATGTTGGGCATGGAAGTTGCCGATGAGGTACGTGGCCGAACTTTTGCCTTCGTCCAAAGCTTGATCCGCGTGGTTCTTGTAGGTGTTTTAGCCCTTGCCCCACTCATTGCCGCAGCCGTTGGTCAACACACTTTTAAGTTCAAAAATACGCAAGTAAGTTACAACGGCGCATCAGTAACTATTTTGATTGCGGGGCTATTCGCAGCCTTCATTGGCGCACTTTCTTATCGCCAGATGAAGGACCGTCCAAATGTTTCGTTGTGGTCAGATATCGCAAATGCAATCAAAGGCGAACTAGGCAGCATTACAGGTGCACCGACTAAGGGAACATTTATAGTTTTTGAAGGTGGCGAAGGAATTGGGAAATCAACTCAAGCTAAATTGCTAAAGGCCTGGCTTGAACAAGAGGGCGAGACTGTAGTTTTAACCCGCGAACCTGGTGGCAGCGAATTAGGAATTGAAATTCGAAAGATTTTACTTTCACATTCAACAGGTGAAATTTCTCCACGTGCCGAAGCACTACTGTATGCCGCAGATCGCGCCCACCATGTCTTCTCGGTAATCCGCCCAGCTTTAGCTTCTGGAGAAGTTGTTATCGGAGATCGTTACTTTGATTCATCGATTGCATATCAAGGCGCCGGTCGTGTTCTAGAACCTGGCGAAGTTGCACGTATTTCTCGCTGGGCAACTGAATCACTCTTTCCAACGCTAACAATTATCATTGATCTTCCCGCCGAAATCGGTTTGGGACGCCTTAAGAGCAAGGACCGTCTTGAATCACAACCAATTGATTTCCACGAACGTGTGCGCCAAGAGTTTTTGCAGTTAGCACTCCTTGATCCAGAACGTTATTTCATAGTTGATGGCTCTAAATCAATCGAAGAGATTCACACTGAAATTATTTTGCGTGTCAGCGAAATCGCGGCCCTTAAACGCAACGCTGTAGAAGATAAAGGCAGCTTGTTGCTTCGCCCAATTCGCGCCGCTGGCAAAGCGGTGCGTACTACTGCACAGCGAACATCTGCCAGTGCAACAAAGGCAGTGAATAAAGCAAAGCCAAAAAAGAAGGCCAAGCCCGTTACAAAGAGCAATGGGAAGCAAGTTAAGAAGTGAGCGTTTACGACAATCTTGTTGGGCAAGAGCATGTTGTTGAGATTATTAAAAAGGCCGTGGCTTCAACCCGCACAGGCGATCAAACATTCGAGGCCCCGACTCAAAGCATGACCCACGCCTGGGTCTTTACTGGCCCGCCAGGATCTGGTCGTTCTTCTGCGGCCATAGCCTTTGCCCAAGCACTGATCTGCCCCAATGATGGCTGTGGCACATGTAATCAATGTAAATCAGCCGCTAATGGCGCGCACCCAGATGTTGAAATTATTCGCACCGAAGGCTTATCAATCAAAATCGATGAGGTCCGCGAACTTTTAACCCGCGTTGCATGGGCACCATCGATGGGAGGCTGGCGCGTTGTAGTTATGGAAGATGCCGATCGATTAACTGAATCAGCAGCAAATGCATTACTAAAAGCAATTGAAGAACCAGGAAGTCGCACTGTGTGGTTGCTGTGTGCACCAACGTTGCACGATGTTCTGCCAACCATCCGCAGCCGTTGCCGCCACTTACAACTTGTTACTCCATCAACTGCCGCCGTAGCCCAAGTTCTACAACTGCGCGATGGAATAAGCCCACAGATGGCTGATTTTGCAGCACGCGTTAGTCAAGGACACATTGGCCGCGCGCGGTATTTAGCTAACAACGAATCTGT
>JBAXIC010000151.1:0-2235 GCA_037138575.1 Actinomycetes bacterium | reverse complement strand
AATTAGTCGCGTTTAGGTAAACAAGCAGGCATTCCATAAAATTCACTCAGGTTTTAAAAGACATATTATCCAAGGGAGCAACACATGAAGGTTCACGCAAATATCACCGAAATAGTCGGTAACACTCCACTTGTTCGGATCAACCACATTACTGACGGAGCCGAAGCTCAAGTATTTGCAAAACTAGAATTCTATAATCCAACAAGCACAATTAAAGATCGTATAGGAATTGCGATGATTGATGCTGCGGAGACGTCTGGCGAGCTAAAGCCTGGCGGAACAATCGTTGAAGCCACTTCAGGCAACACCGGAATCGCACTTGCAATGGTCGGAGCAGCTCGTGGTTACAAAGTTATTCTCACGATGCCTGATTCGATGTCAAAAGAACGTCGCGCACTCCTTCGCGCCTTTGGTGCCGAGCTTGTGTTGACACCAGCTGCTGAAGGTATGCGCGGGGCGGTTGCAAAAGCAGAAGAACTCGGAGCGAGTGATGGAGCAGTTTTGGTTCGCCAATTTGAAAATGCTGCAAACCCTGAAATCCACCGAACCACTACGGCGCAAGAAATTTGGAACGACACCGATGGTCAAGTCGCCGCACTCGTTGCTGGAATTGGCACTGGCGGAACAATCACGGGTGTTGGTCAAGCTCTCAAAGAGAAGAATCCAGATATAAAAATCTTTGCAGTTGAACCCGCTGCTTCACCAATCCTCAATGGTGGCAAACCAGGAGGCCATCCAATCCAAGGAATCGGACCAAACTTTGTACCAAATATTCTAGATACAAAAATTTATGATGAAGTTCTAGATGCCGCAAATGAAGATGCGCTTGGTTATGCTCGTCGTGCGGCTAAGGAAGAAGGACTCCTTGTTGGAATTTCTTCAGGAGCTGCTCTATGGGGTGCATCACAAATTGCAAAGCGACCAGAGTTCGCTGGAAAAATTATTGTTGTCATCATCCCATCATTTGGTGAGCGCTACCTTTCAACGGTCCTGTACCAAGATTTGATGGACTAGCCTTCAACCATATGTTTAAGACAATTAAGGAAGACCTCGATAACGCCATACTGCGCGATCCAGCGGCCCGTAATAAATTCGAGGTCTTTCTTACATATCCAGGTGTTCATGCAATTTGGAATTATCGAGTTGCACACAAACTTTGGAAACACGGCTTCAAATTAATTGCACGAATGTTGTCTAATCGAGCACGCAGGCGAACTGGAATTGAAATCCATCCTGCTGCAGTGATTGGGCACCGATTCTTCATCGATCACGGAATTGGCGTTGTTATTGGCGAAACAACTCAAATTGGTGATGATGTAATGCTTTATCACAACGTAACTCTCGGAGCTCGCCGCTTTGCCACAGGAAAACGTCATCCAACGATTGGTGACCGAGTCACTATCGGTGCTGGAGCAAAGATCCTAGGTCCTGTGAATATTGCCGATGACGTGCGAATCCCCTACAACCGCGTTGTGTTGGAAGATATTGCATATGAAGTACACGAGTACTTCTACGAAATTTAGTCTCGTTTAACGAGGGTGGCTGAGTGCCAATCCGAGGGCAAGAACCAAAATTCCTCCTGCAGAAATAGCAGTCAATATTCTGCGAACTTTTGGACGTGATAAAACGGCGGATGACTTCTCAACAACCGCAATCAAGCTGAAATACCATGCCATCGACGTGGCAGATTGAACGCAGGAAAGAATAAAAATTCCCCACCCCAAATTGAAATCCTTTGGAACAAATTGTGGAATAAATGCAACAGCAAATACTGCAGCTTTAACATTTGTTAGATTTGTTATTAACCCTAATCTGAGCGCAGGAAGGAATGACGTCTTTGCTTTTCCAGAAACTTCAAACTTGCCCGATTCTTTTCGAAGTTCCCAAAGAGTCTGAATGGAAAGCCCCACTAGGAAAATTACGCCCGCCCATTTCAAGACGGAGAATGCAAAGGGAGAGCGAGCAAAAATCGCAGAAAGCCCGATTGCCGAGGCTGCGCCCCAAATGATGAGTCCACCAGAGTTTCCAAGAACTGAGTACGTTGCAGGGCGAGAGCCACCGACAAGCGATTGTCGAAGGATCATTGCCACCCCTTGACCGGGAACCATCGCAAGCAGAAGCGCCGTTAGCGCAAATGCTGGAATTACACTCAAAAGGTTCATGAAGCAATCATCGCTTTCGCCAGTGGAAGTCCATCAGCAAGTGATTGTGCAAAGGCTGTACAACTAAGTGAGA
>JBAXIC010000150.1:0-2267 GCA_037138575.1 Actinomycetes bacterium | reverse complement strand
GGGAAAACCACAGACAAATCCGCCCTTTAGATGTATAAGCCCCCGGTTGGACAGGGGTTAGGCCTGCGCGATACCCTTCACCTTCGCGCAAATTTCAAATGGTCAGGGCATATAGCGGCTGAGACCTAATAGTTGTGCGTCCCCGCTTAATTGTCTGGAAGGACATCTCTTGGCCGCGATTAAAAAATCATCAGTAGCACCACGCCGAATTTCTTTCGCAAAGATTCGCGAACCTCTCGAAGTTCCTAACTTATTAGCACTCCAAGTTGAGAGTGTTGATTGGCTGTTGGGTAACGACACTTGGCGTTCACGTATTGCAGCATCCGATTCTATGAATCGTGGAGAAATCCCATCGACTTCAGGTTTGGAAGAAATCTTTGAAGAGATTTCACCAATCGAAGATTTCCAGGGAACTATGTCTTTGACATTCCGCGATCACCGATTCGAGCCACCTAAGTATTCAATCGATGAGTGCAAAGAACGTGATACAACTTATTCACGCCCACTCTTTGTGACTGCTGAATTTACAAACAACATTACCGGTGAAATTAAATCACAGACTGTATTCATGGGTGATTTCCCAGTCATGACTCCACGCGGAACTTTCGTTATTAACGGAACAGAGCGCGTAGTTGTTTCACAGCTAGTTCGCTCACCTGGTGTCTACTTCGAACGAACAATTGAAAAAGCATCTGACAAAGATGTTTTCACAGCCAAGGTAATTCCTAGCCGTGGTGCATGGCTTGAATTTGAAGTTGATAAGAAAGATTTAGTTGGCGTACGTATCGACCGTAAGCGCAAGCAATCAGTAACTGTTTTCTTGAAGGCTCTTGGCTGGACTGAAGAACAGATTCTGGAAGAGTTTGGCGATTTCGAATCAATGCGCGCAACTCTAGAAAAAGACACGGTTAAAACTCAGGACGAAGCACTGCTCGATATCTATCGCAAGCTACGTCCAGGTGAACCACCAACTAAGGAAGCTGCACAGAACCTAATTGAAAACCTTTACTTCAACCCAAAGCGTTATGACTTGGCCAAGGTCGGTCGCTTTAAGGTTAACAAGAAGCTAGGTCTAGATCTAGAACTTAAGGCCTCACTACTTACTATCTCTGACATCGTTGCAACATTGCGCTACCTAGTAGCGCTACACCGTGGCGATCTATTGATGGAGTACGGCCGCGAAGTCCGCGTAGAGAAGGACGATATCGATCACTTCGGTAACCGTCGTCTACGTACTGTTGGTGAACTCATTCAAAACCAGGTTCGCATCGGTCTTTCACGTATGGAACGTGTAGTTCGCGAACGTATGACTACACAAGATGTTGAAGCGATTACGCCACAGACATTGATCAACATTCGTCCAGTAGTTGCGTCAATCAAAGAGTTCTTTGGAACTTCTCAGTTGTCACAGTTCATGGACCAGACAAATCCATTGTCAGGACTTACGCACAAGCGCCGTCTTTCAGCACTTGGACCCGGTGGTCTCTCACGTGATCGCGCTGGTTTCGAAGTTCGAGACGTTCACCCATCTCACTACGGACGTATGTGCCCAATTGAAACTCCTGAAGGTCCAAACATTGGTCTTATCGGATCACTTGCAACATATGGTCGCGTAACTGCATTTGGATTTATCGAAACTCCTTATCGCAAAGTTTCAAAGGGTCGCGTAACCGATCAAGTTGATTACTTAACTGCAGATGAAGAAGACGAGCATGTTATTGCGCAGGCAAATGCACCATTAACTGATGACAACCACTTTGCAGAAGCGCGCGTACTTGTACGTCGTCGTGGTGGCGAAGTTGAATACATCCATCCTGATGAAGTTGATTACATGGATGTTTCTCCACGTCAGATGGTTTCTGTTGCTACAGCGATGATTCCATTCCTTGAGCACGATGATGCAAACCGTGCGTTGATGGGTTCTAACATGATGCGCCAGTCAGTTCCGCTGATGCGCGCAGAAGCACCACTTATCGGTACTGGCATGGAGTTCCGTGCCGCTGTCGATGCTGGTGATGTTGTAACTGCAACTAAAGCTGGCGTAGTTACAGAAGTATCTGCTGAAGAAGTAAAGGTCATGGCAGATGACTCCACTTACCAGACATATGCACTTCATAAGTTCACGCGCTCTAACCAAGGAACTTCATATAACCAAAAGGTTATTGTTTCTGAAGGTCAGCGTCTTGAAGTTGGCTCAGTAATTGCCGATGGCCCATGTACCGAACTTGGTGAAATGGCTCTTGGTAAGAACTTGCTCGTGGCATTTA
>JBAXIC010000149.1:0-2307 GCA_037138575.1 Actinomycetes bacterium | reverse complement strand
CATTTAGCTGCAATCGCCGAGTTAGATATTGAACCTTTTGACTTAGTCATCATTAATCTTTATCCATTTGCCGCAACAATTGCATCTGGGGCCGATTTTGCAGAGTGCATTGAGCAAATTGATATTGGTGGGCCATCGATGCTGCGTGGTGCTGCGAAAAACCATGGCTCTGTCGCTGTTATTTGCCAGACATCGCAGTATGACCATTTGCTCGAGGCGATTAATGCTGGTGGTTTTAATGATGCCGAACGTCGTCAGTTAGCGTTGGAAGTTTTCAGGACAACAGCTGAATATGATTTAACTATCGCTAATTGGCTCGGCCAAAGCGACGAACTACCAGATTGGTTTGGCCGCATTTGGCATCGCGAAAATACTTTGCGCTATGGTGAAAATCCGCATCAAAAAGCTGCAATCTATTCCGGTGGCCCATTGGGAATAGTTAACGCAGTGCAATTACATGGCAAAGAGATGTCGTTTAACAACTACACCGACGCTGAATCAGCTTGGCGGGCAGTCCTTGATCATCGCGACCCAGCGGTTGCGATTATGAAGCATGCAAATCCCTGCGGAATTGCAGTCTGTGCTTTAGGAGTAGCAGTTGCTTATCAGCACGCGCACGAGTGCGATCCCATTTCTGCCTTTGGGGGAGTAGTTGCGGCAAATCGAAAAGTAGATTTAGCAATGGCAACTCCGCTTTCAGATATTTTCACAGAAGTACTAATCGCACCAGATTTCGATGAAGATGCATTAGATCTATTAAAGAAAAAACCTTCAATTCGAATTCTAAAATGTTCAGTGCCATCCATTTCTCCTTTAGAACTCCGTCCCGTTTCGGGTGGAGTCTTGCTGCAAGAAACTGATTTAGTAGATGCACCTGGTGATTTACCAATTAATTGGAAGCAAGTAAGTGGCCAAGTTCTTGATGAACAAGCAATGAAAGATTTAGAGTTTGCTTGGCGCAGTGTCAGAAGCGTAAAAAGCAATGCGATTTTATTAGCGAAAAATACTGCTTCAGTTGGCATTGGAATGGGTCAAGTTAATCGAGTGGATTCGGCAAAGTTAGCTGTTGATCGCGCAGGTGAAAGAGTTAAAGGATCTGTCGCTGCAAGCGATGCGTTTTTCCCATTTGCCGACGGGCTTCAGATTTTGATTGATGCTGGTGTAGTTGCAGTGGTGCAACCAGGTGGAAGTGTTCGTGATGAAGAGGTAATCGCTGCTGCTCAAGCTGCCGGGATTGCGATGTTCTTCACAGGCGTGCGTCATTTCTCTCACGCCTAGAGGGCTATTAGTATGAGTGCCATGAGCGCACAAATTCTTGATGGAAAAGCATTAGCTTCAATTATCAAAGGTCAATTAGCCATACGAGTCACCGAACTTAAGTCACGAGGAATTACTCCAGGACTTGGTACGGTTTTAGTTGGCGATGATCCAGGATCGCACTCATATGTTGGTGGAAAGCACCGTGATTGTCATGAGATAGGTATCAATTCGATTCGAGTTGATCTTCCTGAAAGTGCAAGTGAAGCCGATGTAATGGCTGCAATAAGAGATTTGAATGCATCCCCCGAATGCACTGGATACATTGTTCAATTGCCATTGCCAAAAGGAATCAATACGCAGAGAATTCTCGAGGCGATTGATCCTGCAAAAGATGCCGATGGATTGCACCCGATGAACTTGGGACGTTTGGTTTCTGGTTATGACGCACCACTGCCATGTACTCCACATGGAATCGTTGAGCTTCTGACCCATTACGGAATCAGCACGAAGGGCGCAGAAGTTACGGTGATTGGTCGCGGACTTACTGTTGGTCGCCCACTCGGATTGCTACTAACCCGAAAGCAAGAAAATGCGACGGTAACTTTGACACATACTGGAACGAAGGATTTAACTGTTCATACAAAGAATGCCGACATCATCGTTGCTGCTATCGGTCAGGCACATTTCTTAAAGGCCGACATGATTAAACCCGGCGCTGTTGTTATTGATGTTGGAATTTCACGTACCGAAAAAGGTTTGCTCGGCGATGTCGATCCATCAGTGATGGAAATTGCATCGTGGGTTGCTCCAATGCCTGGCGGTGTTGGCCCGATGACTCGTGCAATGCTTGTTAAGAATGTTGTTGATGCATGCGGATAAATGACCGCGCATTAACAATCGTAAGTAATGTAATAATCATTATTGGTATCGCACTGGGGGTATTTGGGATTGTGCGAGGTGGGTCACTTTTTATAGCGGTCGGTACGGCAGGGATCGCAATTAAGGCCCGTCATCAACGTAAATTCGACTTCTATTTCCCGTTGTTAA
>JBAXIC010000148.1:0-2309 GCA_037138575.1 Actinomycetes bacterium | reverse complement strand
CCAATTAGACACTTTCAAACTTAAAGATACATCCGTGAATAACTTAACCTCAGGCAAGGCGCTCAAGCGCATAATCGCAGTTCTCATCACAGGAGCTATCTCACTGGCAGTTGCCGGCAATGTTGCTCCACTAGCAAATGCTGTTACACCATTGAAATACAGCATCGCACTTATTGGCGACATGCCATATGACGCTAAAGGCGTTACACAGACCCCAAATGTCATCAACTCAATAAATAATTCTGCCAATATTAACTTGGCACTTTTTGATGGCGACACCATGAGCGGTAAGGGCGACAAGTGCACCGACGCTGCATACCCAGCGCTAAAGACTGGATTTTTCGACAAGTTCAATAAGCCAGTGTTTTATTCAGTTGGCGATAATGAATGGGTTGACTGTGATCGCGCAGTTAAGGGTGCTTTTGATCCTTTGACTCGTTTGGCACTTGTTCGTTCGAACTTCTTCCAAAATGCAGATGGTTCATACATCGACCTTGGAACAAGAAATCCACGAATCACTGTCACTCATGATGCAAAGTACCCAGAGATGCAGATGTTTAGCTTCAAGGGAATTACCTACATCATTCCTCACGTTCCAGGATCTGCAAATAACTCAGCCGTTGCTTCGCCAGCGTTTAAGACTTACAACGACACTGCCGTAGATGGAAACGATGCTGAATACAAGGCTCGCGATGCGGCTAACGTTGCATGGATTAACAAGGGCTTTACAAAGGCCGTTACAGATGAATCAATCGGTGTAATCGTTGTTGTACAGGCCAACATGGACTGGGAAGGCTATGCACGCGATGCAGCTGCACCAAACAATGAAAACACAGCAGCTTTTGCAAATGTTAAGCAGGCGTTGTTGACAAATACTTTGCGATTCAAGAAGCCAGTATTGCTACAAAATGGCGATGAGCACTGGTTCCAAGTTGATATGCCAATGAATGAAACAGCTGGAAAGCTTATCGAAAAGGATAAGGGTTCATTAGTTGAGAACTTCACACGCGTTCAGACATTTGGTTCAGGATTCAATCACTGGGTCGAGCTAGTTATCGATCCACGTTCTGAAAACCTTTGGTCATTCAAGGTTCATATCGTCAAGGAAAACCTAGACGTACACACGGTACCTGCTCCGTAATTTAAGGTAAGTAAAAACCCTCTCGTACACGTTGCGAGAGGGTTTTTACTTATGATGCCTTTGTAATCAGTAGGGGAGTGGCCAACTCTTCGAAAGTAGCGATCCAGGAATATCCGCACTCATTACATAAAGTCATTGGACCAAAATCTTCATTGTTAATAATTTCAAGTTCAATTGAGCGACAGACATAACAAGTTGGAAAATCTTGTAGAACAGACATGGCAACTTCCCTTCTATCGTTGAGTTTGCTTTGGGGAAGCAGTTAAATCTTTGTTGACTACCGATTGGTATGTGCAAAGTATTGGTTTAATGTCGGGTTAACTTTTGGCAAACAGAAAGGCCCTCAAGTTGCCTTGAGGACCAATCTTGGACGGAGTGAATTAAGCCGATTTAGGGGTGGGTGCAATTGCGCTTTCGCGGTGAAGCTCTTCATCAAAGCGCTCGTTGGCCCGACGCGAGCGGGAAAAGATGGCACGTTCGTTGAGTTCTAGTTGACCGTTACGGTCGGTTTCTTGATGGCGGTTTAACTTGGCAGTGAGCATAAATAATGAATGTGACGGATCCATGGCGCAATAGTTGCGCAGGCAGGTAAAGGCTTTGGTGGTCGCGGGTTAATTACAAGTGAGGGTTTGGTGAAAGTTTCATTCGGCTGGGTTTTAGGGTTTGCACTGCAGTAATCTTTACCCATGACCACACTTGCCCGCCCGAATTCAGCCCTATTAGTTATTGATGTTCAGAACCAAGTAGTAGATGGTGCATTTAACAAAGATGCAGTAATCGTCAATATCAATAACGCCGTGCATAAGGCGCGCGCTGCTGGTGTGCCGGTGGTATGGATTCAGCACTCCGATGATTGGATGCCAATTGGTTCAGAGGATTGGAAAATTGTTCCTGAGCTAATGCCATTGGATTCTGAAACTAAAGTCGGCAAGCTGTACAGAAACTCATTTGAGGCAACGAAATTAGATGCAGTATTGGCTGAGTTAAATGTCGGTCATCTTTATATTTGTGGCGCCCAAACAAATAACTGCGTGCGCCATACAGGTCACGGTGCATTAGATCGTGGATACGACGTAACGTTGATTGAAGATGCGCATACAACAACTGATTACAAGTTTGAAGGCCAATCAGTAAGTGCAGAGGTTTTAGTGGATGATTTAAATGCCTC
>JBAXIC010000147.1:0-2350 GCA_037138575.1 Actinomycetes bacterium | reverse complement strand
CCGCCCTCGCACCGACCTTCCCTTCGATGCAATCGTGACCATGTATGCATGGGCGCAACCAGCCGATTGGCAGATCCAGGAATTTCGCAACGGAGTACCTGATGCAGCAATTTCACACATCGATCTTGGCCGCTTAAAGCAAGCGGTCGAGTTCGGCTTCAACCGCTGGATGGCAGGAGATCGGGTCTTGGTTCGTTGCCAAGCAGGTTTAAACCGAAGCGGTCTTGTCACAGCTCTGATCTTGATGAGCACTGGTCTTGATGCAGAAACTGCAATCAAGGAAATCCGCAAGAACCGAGCACAGATCGCGCTCTTTAACGAAGAGTATGTCGCATGGCTAAAAACCGAAGGTGCAGATTTCCTTTCGATATCACCATCGCAACGAGCTGCGTGAGGAGAATGTGATGAATGAACTACCCGACTACTTCGATGGCGTAATTAAAATTCTCACGACATACATAGAAAACAGAACTGATCACTTCACAATGAACTTTGACGGTGGTCATTACATACAAGGTCCATACGTTCAGGCACTTCAAGAGCACGACAACGTTCTCTTGATTGAAGCTTCTAGTAATCAATTCCTGAATCCACCCTTATCGGAAATGGCAAACCAGAAGATGATCTTCATGGGTTGGCGCTTTTACCCAGAAAGCTACCTTCCCAATTACACACAGTTCATAGATCAATCAAAAGTCTCACCACGTGAAATCGCTGAAATTATGGTTCGTGCTATTCACTTTGCTTGTGGAGTTGACGATACTTTCGCCCTAGAAATCAATCCAAAAATAGAAGCTGCCCGCCATATTTTCGACAGGATAGGAGCTATAAATGAATGAATATTCACCTGCACATAAATTAGCTTTAGATATCTCATCTTGTTCTGAGGTTTGCAAAGCCATCAGTGACAAATCCCATCCCTGCAACAAAGTAGTGACTTGGCAATCTAAGCAGTGGAATCCGCCAGTTATTAAAATTGGTGGAAGCAAATTGCACAGACCTGAACCTTGGACTGGAGATTTAAAGGTTGCGCCGATGATGTTTCTCTCGTCAAATCCAAGTTTCGATTCGAGTGAAAATTTTCCTTCGTGGGATCAAGAAAAGTGGACCGAGCAGGAGATAGCCAAATTTGGGGCAGAGCGATTCACAAATGATTTCTCTAGAGTTCACGGTGCAACAGAGTCTCAAATAGTGTCTGAGCAAGATAAGACTATTGGATTAGACGGTCAGATTTCAGGTCGTGTAAAGCACTGGAGCTGGGTGCGGCACTTTGCTTCAGTGGTTTACGACAAATCAATTTCGGATACTTCCGCGATTTCGGACTATGTGATGACGGAACTCGTACATTGCAAATCACCACACGAAGAGGGCGTTATTGAGGCTCTTGGGAAATGCAAGGAAAATTGGTTTGACAAAATTATGGCTCTTTCTCCAGCAAAGTTAATTTTTGTGGCAGGAGTAAAGGCAGGTTCGGATTTTGCAGACTTATACTCAGATGTAATTCCAAAGAATTGGGGCTCTTGGTCGAATTCTAAGACTGGCAAAGGTAAAGGATCTTGGCCACTTCAAAAAAGTAATCTAGAAGAAATGTCGCACTCTGGAAATTGGAGTCTTGATATTCAAATGGCGAATTCCGTTGATGTTGAAATTGCAGGAATTGTTCGGACTATTGTCTACATAGCTAGACCCGGTGGCGGCGGAGGACTTTGTGCACCGTGGGTGCATCCAGATTTAGTACACCCAGATTTAATTCGATATTGGCAATCAAAACTTAACTAATAAATAAATTCTAGAAAGGAGCTCATCGCAAAAACACAATACCCAACGGCAACTACGGTCTTAGTACACAGTGATCAATACGCAAACTGGATCTTTGATCCAACGCATCCAACCCAGGGGCGGCGCTTTATCAACGCGCGCAACTTGTTTGTTGATTTGATGAAGGCTCAAGCAAATCCATTTACCGAGGTTGAATCACGGTTAGCAACAAGGGCAGAACTTGAACGAGTCCACGCCCCCAACTATGTGGATGAGATTCTTATCAATCACACCAGTACCCAGTGGTCTGGCCAGCGTCCGGATATGGCAATACTTGCATCAACTTTTGTTGGCGGCACTTTAGTTGCACTTGATGCTCTATTAAACAAAAAGGCGCTTACCGCAATTCACTTGCCTGGCGCTAAACACCACGCTCAGTTCGATCACTCGTCGGGCTTTTGTATCTTCGGTGATTTTGCAATCGCTGCAGATATAGCAACTAAAGATCACGGTCTTAAAGTTGCAATTCTTGATATCGATGCACACCACGGCGATGGAACTGAGAATCTAACTGCCGATAATCCAAAAGTAC
>JBAXIC010000146.1:0-2359 GCA_037138575.1 Actinomycetes bacterium | reverse complement strand
TTGCCAACTGGTCCGGTAGTTGGTGGAGGGCCTGCAAATACTGCAAAAGCGTTGGCGCGATTAGGTTATGACGTTGATTTCATTGATGGAATATCAACCGATGCATATGGTTCTAACGCACGTAAAGAGTTACAACGTGACGGCGTTGGTTTAGATTTATCGTTGAGCAGCGACAAACCAACATGTACTGCAACGGTAACTTTAGATTCAAGCGGCGGAGCCAGTTATGAGTTTCTAATTGAGGGCACTTCAACTTTTGACTTTGATAAATCCTGGTTACCTGACCCTGAACGGTTAAAACCATCAGTGCTACACATCGGCACACTAGTGACAATAATCGAGCCTGGCGCAAGCGTTTTATTTGATTGGGCGCTGCAGGTGGGCGAATTCGCACCGATTGTCTTTGATCCAAATATCCGTCCATCAGTAATGGGAGAGCGCGAAAAATACACGCTGGCCGTTGAAAAATGGGTCAGTATTTCATCGGTTGTAAAAGTTAGCGACGATGATATTAAGTGGTTGTATCCCTATGAATCTCTCGATGTTGTTGCACATCGCTGGATTGCTGCCGGCGTAAGTTGTGTAGTGATTACACGCGGTGCACATGGTCTGATTGGTTTTACCGAGCACGGCATGGAAGAAGTAGATGGAATAAAAGTAGATGTAGTTGACACGGTTGGAGCCGGCGATACGGTTGGCGCCATAGTTGTTGAAGGCATTATTAAGCACTCGGTGCACGGATTACAGGGACATGCTTTAAATGAGGTTCTGCACAAGGCAGCTATTGCTGCTGGTATTACTTGTTCACGTGCTGGCGCACAGCCTCCACGAAGGCACGAATTATTAGAAGCGATGGAAAAATAATGCAATTTATCGATGATGCCGAGTTTCAGATTGCAATTGATGACGACAATGGCGCACGAATAACTTCAATCAAGTGGCGCGATAATGAATTCACAGTTCCATTTCGCGGCCAAGTCCATACATCGGGTTGGTATGCCATGGCACCTTGGGCTGGGCGCATTAATGAAGGCTTGATTAAAGATGCACAAGGCCAAGAGTTTCAATTACCGGCAACTATCGATCCACCTCATGCCTTGCATGGTTTCGGCCTAATTAGTTCTTGGCAGGAAATAGGTCCAGGCCGTTCGTTGTTACATTTGCCTGCGCCTTATAACGGTGCAACAGTCGAACAATCCATTGAAGTATTAGATGATGCAATCCGATGGTCTTTGGAGTACGAACCAAATGGCTGCGAACTGCCGGCCTGGATGGGTTTTCATCCATGGTTTGCCCGCGATCTAGATCGTGGCGGAAGTGCTGAAATCGAATTCGATGCAACGGAAATGTTGGTTCGCGGAAGTGATGGAATTCCAACTGGCAAACGAAGCCCGCTAACACCACAACCTTGGGATGATGCATTTACTGGAATCAAAGGCACCCCAGCTGTTGTTTGGGAAGATGTTGCCCGCATATCTATCGAATGTGATGCGCCGTGGTGGGTTGTTTTTACCGAAGATTCTGAAGGTGTGTGTCTAGAACCGCAAACCGCCCCACCTGATGCGCAGAATTTAGGAATTAGTGGCGAGAACTACATTGAAGCTTTGTTTGTTTTTGAATCCCTTGAATAGAATCGCCGCATGATTAATCGCGAAAACTTAGCTGCATTGCGCAAAAAAGAGGATGAACGCTTTCTTCTTTTACATCCAACCTCTGGCGAACTCTTCAAGCAGGGCCAAGCACATATGCCCGGCGGAGTTCCAATGTCATGGATGACTAAGTGGCCAGGTGCATACCCAGTATTTGTTAAAGAGGCCAAGGGTGCACGCTTTACCGACGTTGATGGCAATACCTATATCGATTTCTGTTTAGGTGATACCGGTTCAATGACTGGACACTCACCAGATGCAACCGTTGCTGCAATCCGCGAACAAGTTGGTAAAGGTATTACGGCAATGTTGCCAACGGCCGATGCAGCAATAGTCTCTGCCGAGCTTTCACGGCGCTTTGGTCTACCTCTTTGGCAGTTCACAGTTTCAGCAACTGATGCCAATCGTCACGTTATTCGCTACAGCCGCATGATTACTGGCCGTTCAAAGATTGTTGTAATCGATCGTTGCTATCACGGCTCAGTTGATGAAACCTTTGCAACCCTTGATCAAAGCGGAAAAACGATAGCCCGTGAAGGAAATATCGGCGCACCAGTTGCCCTAGATCAAACAACTCGCGTCGTTGAATTTAACGATATCGCCGGAATGGAAAAAGCTTTAGCCCATGGCGATGTTGCAGCGATACTTATGGAACCTGCAATGACAAACGTCGGAATCGTTTTGCCACAAGCAGGTTATCTAGAAGCGGT
>JBAXIC010000145.1:0-2378 GCA_037138575.1 Actinomycetes bacterium | reverse complement strand
CCTCATTTGGGTTCCACTCATGTGCGCATTCTGGGCAGACAAGAAGCTCACCCATTTCATATGAATATTCAGATTTACATTCAGGACATGGGGCAAGTTCGCTCATAGCTCCAGTTTAGCCTGTAGTAAAATTTCGCTATGACATTTACTGGACTCAATCTACTCGGCGTACTCCTTGCATTTGTTGTCTCATTTATTAGCGGTGCCATCTGGTTTGGCCCAAAGACTTTTTATCCAGTGTGGATGAAAGCCCGCGGTATTGAATCAGGTCAATTAGCTGCAAATCAAAATAAGCCTGTTCTGCTCTTTGGCGGAACGATTATTGGTGTAGTTGTACAAACACTAACGTTGGGGTTGATCATTAACTCACTCCAAAAGTACGAACCAAACCTGGGCATACTTGACGGTGCAGGAGTTGGCTTTGCCCTAGGCGTTGGAATTTCAATGTTCTCTTCCCTTTCTCATCGCCTCTTCGGTGGAGAGAGCGTGAAAGTCTGGATCATAGAAACTGCCAATGATGCACTTAATCTGACAATTGCTGGAGCAATAATCGCTTACTTTAATTAAGCCAGTATCGTCACATTCAAAAGAGTCAGGATTCCAAGGACGGCAAAAACTGCCGCCGCAATGCCATGCACGAGTTTCATTGAGACTTTCTCTGCAAACTTATTGCCAATAAAAACAGCCGGTACATCAGCAATCAACATTCCAAGAGTTGTTCCGATAACAACGAAAAGCACACTTGAGTAATGGGCGGCAAGCGCAACCGTTGCAATCTGAGTCTTATCGCCCATCTCGGCTAAAAAGAATGTAATTGCAGTTGCGCCAAAAACTCCGTACCGACCAGCAATAGAACTCTCTTCATCCTCAATCTCATCTGGAATTAATGTCCAAATTGCCATGGCGATAAATGAAATCCCCAAAATCCAACTCAACGTGGTTTTACTCAATACCGTGGTAATCCAAGCACCAAGTGCTCCTGCAAAACCATGGTTAACAATCGTTGCAGCCAAAATACCCAAAATAATTGGCACAGGTTTCTTAAATCGTGCCGCTAAGAGAAATGCCAAAAGCTGCGTCTTATCGCCCATCTCGGCTAATGCAACAACTCCAGTTGAGAGAAATATTGTGCTAATCATTGCTCAAGTATGCCTAACAACGCGGGGTTTCTTTACTCAATTGACGATAACGGGTACTAACATATTTCTATGAGTAGGTACGAGAAAGAAGTTCAAGAGCGCTGGGGTGACACCGATGCCTACCGACAATCTTCTGCAAAGACATCCACATACTCACAAGCCGATTTTGCTGCTGCCAAAGTAGATCAAGAGGCTGCAACCGAGCTTTTCGTCTACGCCTTTGGAAATAGCTTGCCAATTGATTCGCCGAAAGCCCAAGAAGCAGTCATCGCTCATCGCGAAGCTATAACAAAATGGTTTTACGACTGTTCAGTTGAAATGCAAAAGAATCTAGCAAATATGTATATCGAAGATCCTCGTTTTAAAGAGTATTACGACGGACGTGTTAGAGGATTAGCTCAATACGTCCATGATGCGATACAAGCCCAGTAAGATTCACATAAATACTTGAGTCGAGGGGTCCATCGCCGGTGATAAAAGCAAGTAACAAGTTGTTGATCCCCCATCACGATGGAAGTGAGCTATATGTAAGTAATAGAGCGCCTTCAATTGGCGACACTGTAAATCTTAAAGTACGAGTTCCCATAAATTACGTTTTTGAGGAAGCATTTGTCCGGCTCTATGAGGATGCAGAACCCAGGACCCACAAACTAAAGAAAATCAAGAGCACGAAAACTGAGGTTTGGTACCAAGTTGCAATCAAAATTTATAATACTCATACCCTTTATCGATTTGTTTTTATTGGCCAAGGTAAATACGAATGGCTCAATGCAAACGGTCTGACAGATCACGATGTGCACAGCAATAATGATTTCCAAATAGTTGCAGTACCAGATAATCCAACGTGGATTAAATCATCGGTTTTCTATCAGATTTTCCCGGATCGATTTGCTCGTTCCGACAAAGTCAACATCAATCCTGAATGGTCATATCCACGCGATTGGAACGAACTGCCACGTGGTCGAAGTAAATTTACTGGCCAAGAACTCTACGGTGGAGATCTCTATGGCGTTCAAGAGCATCTTGATCATGTATCTGAATTAGGTGCAAATGGAATTTACTTCACTCCACTTTTTCCTTCGCGATCAAATCATCGATATGACGCAACAAGTTTTGATCATGTAGATCCTGTCCTAGGCGGGGATAAAGCTTTTCTTACATTACTCAAATCTGCAAAAAAAGCTCAGATCCGCATTCTTGGGGATTTAACATCTAATCACTGCGGAGTCGGTCATGAGT
>JBAXIC010000144.1:0-2383 GCA_037138575.1 Actinomycetes bacterium | reverse complement strand
GATCATCGCGAAGAGTTAGCGCAGTTAGAAATTACAAATGCTGGCCATACTCGTGGAAATGCGTTGTGGGAAGCAGATAACGTAGCAAATACGTTGATGTATTACGCCGCTGCCCCAGAACGTATGTTTGGTAAGCAGATTCCAGTTCCTGGCGGCGTGGATATAACTTTCAAAGAACCATTGGGCGTAGTGGGAATTATTGTTCCGTGGAACTTTCCAATGCCAATTGCTGGCTGGGGTTTTGCACCGGCTCTAGCTGCAGGAAATACTGTCGTATTAAAGCCAGCTGAATACACACCATTGACCGCGATTCGTCTTGGGGAATTAGCTTTGCTTGCTGGAATTCCTGAAGGCGTTTTGAATGTCCTTCCTGGAAAGGGAAGCGTCGTTGGAAACCGTTTTGTTACTCACCCATTGGTGCGCAAAGTTGGCTTTACTGGATCCACCGAAGTGGGAAAGCAGATCATGGCTGGCTGCGCCGATCAAGTAAAGCGAGTAACCCTTGAACTTGGTGGCAAGAGCGCAAACATCATCTTTGCCGATGCCGATATTGAAAAAGCTGCAATGGGAGCACCTGGCGCAGTCTTTGATAACGCTGGCCAAGATTGTTGCGCACGCTCACGCATCCTGGTTCAAAAATCAGCATTCGATAAGTTTATGGAGCACTTCGAGGTTGCAGTTAAGAAGTTCCGCTGCGAAGACCCAAACCTTGCAACTGCAGAAATGGGCCCACTGATTTCTAAGAAACAGTTTGATGTTGTTGAATCATATTTAGATGAAGAGATTGCTTTCCAAGGATCTGCACCAACGGGTCCTGGCTACTGGATGCCTCCCACTGTTTTACTTCCAAAAAATGCACAATCTAAATCATGGCGTGAGGAAATCTTTGGTCCAGTTGTTTCTGTTTTAACTTTTGAAGATGAGGCAGAAGGCATTGCAATGGCCAATGACAGCGAATACGGCCTGTCGGGTTCAATCTGGACACGAGATGTTGGACGCGCTCTTCGCGTATCGCGTGCGATTGAATCTGGTGCGCTTTCAGTTAACTCAAACTCTTCAGTCCGCTTTTGGACACCATTTGGTGGATTCAAGCAATCAGGATTAGGACGCGGGCTTGGGCCAGATGCCGTTGATTCTTACACCGAGTTAAAGAACGTGTTTATCTCAAACGATTAAAGCAAAAAATAATTAGACAGTGCGAATTGGCGCGGTTGCGATGCGATCAAGAAATTGATCAACTAAATCGTAACCGCGCTGATTGCTTTGTGCCTCAAGTTTTCTAGTCTCACTTCGTAACTGCTCAACAACTACGCCTTCTGATTCAACTTCGGCGCATCCACCTTCCATCGCGAGCCACATATCTAAAACTTCGGCATCGATTTCAGGGTGAAACTGCAGACCTAGGGTGCGGCCAAAGTGATAAGCCTGCGGACAAAGTTGCGTGCGTGCAATTTCAGTTGCACCTGGTGGGACCGTAAAACGATCCCAGTGATATTGAAACCATGGTCCAGTTGGAATAAAACTTTCATCATCGCTATCGATTTCATACCAACCAAGTTCTGCGCGCGGTGATCTAGAGACACTTCCACCGAGTACTCGTGACATCAATTGCCCGCCAAAGCAGATACCAAGCACTGGAATACCAGCGTTATGCACTTCGCGCATTTTTTCTACTTGAGGTATTAACCAGTTACCAATTGCGCCATCGTCATAAGCTGCATATGGCGCTCCCATAACTACAACGACATCAAAGCTCAGTAGATCAGGCCAAATGGGTGTTACGTTGGGCTTATTAGCATGCTCTTCATCAACGATAATAAATCGAGAGATTTCATAGCCGCGCTTTTCAAACTGCTTCCAGATTGGACCGCCGGCAGAAACATGGTCATGCTCAATAAATAGAACGCGCTTGGACATGCGGGCAATACTACTTAATGATGCGTAAAGGTTCTTGTCCACGTGCGATTAAACGTTCAAAATAAATCTCACGTTTTTCATTAAATCGGTTAGATTCCTCAGTGGTCTTGTCCAAGAACACTGCAAGTTCTTCACGGGCAGCTAAACCATCACCTGAAAGATCTGAGCGCTCAAAGACATTCCATGCACGAAGCACAGGAGCTACAACTTCCTCTAAATGCTGTTGCATGTCATAAATACCGGCCAGAGCAATCTGAACCGCTTTGCGACCAAAGCCTGGCATATTCGCACCTGGCATATCAAAGTTCGTAACTACATCTGCGATTGCTCGCATTGAAGCATTTGGCTCCATGTCTAGGGCTGCCCCTAAAGTGTTGCGATAGAAAAGCATATGAAGGTTTTCATCGAGTGAAACACGTTGCATCATGGATTCGGCGATTGGATCATCGGAAATCTTGCCAGTATT
>JBAXIC010000143.1:0-2415 GCA_037138575.1 Actinomycetes bacterium | reverse complement strand
CCGCTGCGACTAAATCGGCATCCCCTGCAACTAGACGAATATCTAATAATCCAAGTGCTACTTTTAAATCTGAATCTGCAGCATCTCGCGTTTCGGTTCTGGTGCGAACTGAGTGATCAACGCTTTTACTGTCCCACAGCGGATACAGCAGTTTATTAACAAACTCACTTAATGTTTTTTGGGGAAACTGTCCCTGGTGAAGAATTAAAATATCTAAATCAGATCCGGGAGAGAGCTCTCCGCGACCATATCCGCCAACGGCTGCAACGGCTAATCCTTTTGAAGGCTTACCAATTTCCTCTAAAGCGGCATTAAAAAGTGAAAGAAGGAAGCGATCGCTCTCGTTCGATCGCTCCCTTCTTTCACGTGTACTCATGGACTGATCTTAGATTGCGTCTGGCCCACGCTCTCCGGTACGTACGCGTACTACTTGATCAACTGGAGTGGTCCAAACCTTTCCATCTCCAATTGAGCCTGTTGATGCCGCCTTGACGATGACATCTACAACTGCTGCCGCTTCTGCATCATCGGCAAGAACTTCAAGGCGAACCTTTGGAACTAAATCGACGGTGTATTCAGCTCCGCGATAGACCTCAGTGTGTCCTTTTTGACGCCCAAAGCCACTTGCCTCAGAAACCGTCATTCCAGTAACACCATGGGCTTGCAGTGCATTCTTTACATCTTCTAACTTGAATGGCTTCAAGATTGCTGTAATCAATTTCATTAGAAAGAACCTCCACGTGATGAGCTAGACATTTCATAAGCGGTCTCGGCATGTTCGGATAAGTCGATACCTTCAACTTCAGCATCCTTAGGCAAGCGGAATCCGATTGTCTTTTCGATGATGAATCCAAGGACCAAAGTAACAAGGAATGAATAAAGTGCAACCATTCCAACTCCCAAAGCTTGCTTACCAAGAAGCGCAGTTCCGCCACCGTAGAACAGACCGTCAAGACCTAGGCCGTTAACAACGTGTGTTCCAAATAATCCGATTGCAAGAGATCCCCAGATTCCACCAACAAGGTGTACTCCAACGACATCGAGTGAATCATCAAAACCGAACTTATATTTAAGACCAACTGCTAGTGCGCAGAAGATTCCAGCAAAGAGTCCGATAACAACCGCTGCCCATGGGGCAACGAATGCACATGCAGGAGTAATTGCTACAAGACCTGCAACTGCACCTGATGCTGCGCCAAGTGAAGTTGGATGACCGTTGCGAATTTTCTCAACCAATAACCAACCTACTAAAGCGCCAGCGGTTGCAACTTGAGTGTTCATAAATGCAAGTCCGGCAGTTCCATTTGCAGCTAGTGCGGAGCCTGCATTAAAACCAAACCATCCAAACCACAACAAACCAGAACCTAGAAGAACTAGTGGGAGTGAGTGTGGACGCATTGCTTCTTTACGCCATCCGACGCGCTTACCAAGAACGATTGCAAGTGCTAGGCCTGCAGCACCGGCATTAATGTGCACGGCGGTTCCACCAGCAAAGTCTTCAAGACCTTTACCCGCAAGATAACCAGTTCCAGTAACTGTATCGCCGACCTTATTTCCAAATGCAAATACCCAGTGAGCAACTGGGAAGTAAACGATTGTTGACCAGATAGCAACAAAGACTGCCCAAGCAGTGAACTTTGTGCGATCTGCAATTGCGCCAGAGATTAATGCTGGAGTAATAATCGCAAACATTAACTGGAAGGCAGCAAATACCAATACTGGAATTGGATAAATTCCACCATTGTTCGTCAAGTCATTTACTACTCCGCCAAGACCTGAGAATGAAAGATTTCCATACCAAGCTGACTCTGCTTTGTAACCAAAAGCTAATTCAAAACCATAAATAACCCATAACACGCTAACGATTCCAATTGTTACAAAGGACATCATCATCATATTCAGAACGCTCTTAGTGCGAACCATTCCGCCGTAAAAAAAGGCAAGACCAGGTGTCATAAGAAGAACGAGAGCGGTGCTAGCTAACATCCAGGCTGTATCGCCTGAGTTCAACACGATATCTGTCATATTTACATCTGCTTTCGAGTTTGAATTTAAGAAAATTCTCGCCTTTGAGATGTCCGTACCTTGCATGAGCTGGGTTACGGCAGATGGCGTGAACTATTTCAGTGCCGTGACAAAAGCCGTTGGTGTGTTACGCCGATGTTACAAAAGCAGTTTTGGGTTACGAAAACAGCCCTTGGATGTAACTAGGAGCGTCAAAGGGGGCAAAATCGCCCTCTGACTCCCCTGTACCGATCCATTTAATCGGAATATCAAGCTCTTTTTCTATGGCAAGAGCGACACCGCCCCGAGCGCTGCCATCGACTTTGGTCAAGATAATTCCCGTGACATTGACCGACTCGGTAAATAACTTTGCCTGTTGCAATCCATTCTGCCCCGTCGTTGCATCAATTA
>JBAXIC010000142.1:0-2428 GCA_037138575.1 Actinomycetes bacterium | reverse complement strand
TTGTTATCACTGGTGGCGGTGGTGGGATCGGTTCTTATCTGGCTGCAGATTTTGCTTCAAAAGGTGCCAAAGTAGTTCTGGTTTCTCGTACTGAATCAAAGTTAAAGTGCGTTTTAGCTGGCCTTGAAGGCGATGGCCATATGTATATCGCAGCCGATTTAACTGACCGTAAAGAGATTGCACGCGTCCTAGAAACAATCGGTATTGAATATGGACACATCGATGTACTCATCCCCAATGCAGCAATCACCACCACTGATCGTTTTGATGTGCGCAGCATCGAAAGCATCGAACGCGAATTAGATATCAATCTTGTAGCACCGCTTATCTTTATTCGAAGTGCTATTGATTTATTGAAGAAAAGTGATGATCCCCGCATTATTACTACGGGCTCTTTAGGTGGAATCTTTCCACTAGGTGAAACACCCATGTATACAGCTTCAAAATTTGGTCTACGCGGTGCCATGCTTTCAATGAGTTTAGATCTAGCGGGCAAGGGAATTAAGGCGGGTTCAGTTCTGCCATCGGCTACAGACACACCAATGTTGCACCGTGAAGCCATTGAAGGCGGTAATACATTGCAATTTATGGATCCACCACAGACAAGCGGTGATGTTCTTAAGTCTTTCCATAAAATGTTGGATAAACCTCGATTTGAAATCTATCCACGCTTTAGTGAATCACTTCTAGTAAAAGCGGCAATGTTGGTTCCTAACTTGCTACCAAAGTTAATGCCGCTCTTTAAAGGAAGTGGCGACAAAGGACATAAGAAGTTCTTGAAGGAGCTAGAGGCTCGCGGAATCGCCCGCAGAGTAGGCGAGACATGGGAATACATCGAGCAATAGAACTACTTACTGCGAAGCTTTGAAACCGCTAATTCTGCATATACCTGTGGTTTTCTAGTCTTTAGGTCATAGCCAAAGATTGTTCCACCGATTGCAATTACAAGAAGTGCAAAGGGAACCAAGTTAACTATCTTGTTATCGCTACCAGTTAGCGTGTTGTAATGCATCGCGGCTAAGAAAAATGCGGTAACTAAACCAATAAAGCCGATGAGCGGTGCAATAACACCTTGCCACAGTTGGCGATCAGGGCGCTTCCAAAAGAAAGCAACTACTGACAATGAAGCCATCGCCTGCAATGCAACGATTCCTAATGTGCCCACGGCAATCAAACTTGCGGCATATACCGTGTATGGATCAGCACCACTTATGGCGAAAACAACTGCCGAGAATGTAGCTACAGCAGTAATCGCAAGACTTGCTTTGTGGGGACTTAAGAAAGATTTGTGGTGGTGACCAAAATGCGTAGGCATGATGGATTCACGGCCTAAGGCAAATAGATAGCGGCTGGCAGCGTTATGGATCGCTGAATATCCGGCTAAAACACTGGTGCACAGCAGCACAGCGGTAATATCAAAAAGAATTGTTCCGCCATATTTCTGTACCAAATTAATAACAAAGACTCCCCCGTCTTTTTCTGACAGGGCACGTACTTTGTCGGCACCGACTGAACCGATAATGATCCAGGAAGAAAGAACGTAGAAAATTCCAACTGAACTGACAGCGATGTATGTGGCGCGAGGAATGCTGCGCTCTGGGTCTTTAGTTTCTTCGCCATAAAGGGCTGCAGATTCAAAACCAATAAAACTTGTAAAGGCAAACAACATCGCGATTCCGATTGGGCCTGAGGTTATTGCAGATTTACTAAAGGATTCAATTGGAAATGCCTGCATGTGTTGCTTGTTTAAGACCAAAGCTTCAAAGATAAAGAGAATTGCAAATTCGGCAACCATAAAGACACCAACTACTTTGGCGCCCATTTCAACTGAGCGATAACCAAGGATTGCAACAACGATTATTCCGATTGCGCTAAATACATACCAAGGCACATCAACGCCGGCACCTTCAAGAATTAACTGCTGCATGAAATAACCAAAAGCACCTGCAAGGCCGCAGGCCTGTGCGGTGTATGCAGCAAGGGCTACATATGCCGAACCAACGCCAACAGGTTTTGTTAGGGACCTGGCGATATATGTATAAAACGCTCCGGTGTTAATTACTTTTCGGCTCATGGATGCATAGCCAACTGAAAAACAGATCAAGACCAATGTGGCAATTAAAAATGCTGCAGGAAGTCCTGCGCCATTTCCATAGACAAGAGCCAGTGGAACATTGCCCACCATCGCCGCCATTGGGGCTGCTGCTGCAATTACGAGAAAGACAACTTTGCGCGTTGTCAGAGATGGGCCAGTAACGGCCGGGCTTTGATCAGTAATGGCAGACTCCAATTCAGTTGCCGAAACTGTACAAAGATTAAGCGTAAAAGTCACCGGTGATTTGAAAAGCTTTTCAGTGCTCTAAACTGCTCACCGTAAGGGGCGGTAGCTCAGTTGGTTAGAGCCCAGAACTCATAATTCTGTCGTCGT
>JBAXIC010000141.1:0-2430 GCA_037138575.1 Actinomycetes bacterium | reverse complement strand
CGACGACGACAGAATTATGAGTTCTGGGCTCTAACCAACTGAGCTACCGCCCCTTGCGGTGAGCAGTTTAGAGCACTCAAATGCTTTTCAAATCACCGGTGACTTTTACGCCTAATCTTTGTACAGTTTCGGTAACTGAATTGGAGTCTGCCATTACTGACCAAAGCCCTGCCGTAGTTGGTCCATCCCTGACAACCCGAAAAGTAGTATTTCTCGTTATTGCAGCAGCTGCCCCAATGGCGGCAATGGTAGGCAACGTTCCGCTGGCACTTGTCTATGGAAATGGCGCTGGTCTGCCGGCAGCATTTTTAATCGCCACCTTAGTTTTGATCTGCTTTTCAGTTGGCTATGCAGCAATGAGTCGAAAAGTAATTAACACTGGTGCTTTCTATACATACATCGCCCGTTCCTTAACTAAACCCGTTGGCGTGGGATCTGCATATGTGGCCTTTGCTGCATATACCGCGCAAGCTTGCGGCCTTGCTGGAGCATTTGGCTATTTCATGCAGCAGTTAATTCTTGAAGGCGCAGGCGTTGACGTGCCTTGGTACGTATTTAGCGCAGTCGGAATCATCGTTGTTGCAATCCTTGGTTATCGATCCGTTGAAATGGGTGCAAAAGTAGTTGGTGTATTTATGGTTGCCGAATTTGCGATTCTCTTTATCTTTGAAGCCTTGGTCTTAAACAAGCAACACATGCAGGCATTTCCCATTGAATCATTTAGTAAATCAGCAGTAACTTCAGGTCCAATCGGTATCGCAATGTTATTTGCCTTTACCAGTTTTATTGGTTTTGAATCAGCAGCTCTTTATGGCGAAGAAACAAAAGACCCAGAGCGCAGCATTCCTCGAGCTACCTATATTGCAGTTAGCTCAGTCGGAATCTTCTATGTACTCTCTTCTTGGATCATTATCGGTTCAGTTGGTGCCGACAAAGTCCGTGCCTTGTCTGAAAAAGATGGGGGAGTTTTTGTTATCAACTTGGTGCAACAATATGGCGGAACAATCCTTTTCGATATTACCGCTGTACTGCTTTGCACTAGTGTTTTAGCTGGCTATTCAGCGATCCATAATGCTGCCAGTCGCTATCTATTTGCCCTAGGACGTGAATCAATTATGCCGACACACTTCGGTCATCACCACAAATCATTCTTGAGTCCTCATAAAGCAAGTCTTGCAATTACTGGTGTTGCAACTTTTTCGGCCGTTGTATTTGCCATAAGTGGCGCTGATCCATACACGGTGTATGCGGCAAGTTTAATTGCCGTAGGTACTTTAGGAATCGTTGCTTTGCAGGCAATGGCTTCACTTTCTGTAGTTGCATTCTTTTGGAAGCGACCAGACCGCCAACTGTGGCAAGGCGTTATCGCACCAATTATCGGCTTTATTGGTTTAGTAACCGCATTTTTCTTAGCCGCGATGCATTACAACACGTTAACTGGAAGCGATAACAAGATAGTTAACTTAGTACCTTTCGTTTTACTCGTAATTGCGATCGGTGGAACCATCTTTGGTTATAACTTACGCACTAGAAAACCAGCGATTTACGCAGCATTGGCGGTTTCACAACTACGAAACAAATAGGGCTATTGCTCAATGTATTCCCATGTATCGCCAACTTTACGGGCGATTCCGCGAGCCTCAAGCTCCTTTAAGAACTTCTTATGTCCTTTATCGCCACTTCCTTTAAAGAGCGGCATTAACTTTGGTAGCAGGTTAGGAACCAACATCGCCGCTTTTACTAGAAGTGATTCGCTAAAGCGGGGATAGATTTCAAATCGAGGTTTATCTAACATCTTATGAAAAGATTTAAGAACATCGCCACTTGTCTGTGGTGGATCCATAAACTGCAAAGTGTTGCCGCCTTCAATTGCTTCGCGGTGCAACATAGGAGTATCGGTAGCCGATGGCAAAACTGAACCCGCCTTTATTCCCTTGCCCGCTAGGTCCAAACTCATTGAAAGCATTGCTCCGCGTAGCCCAAATTTTGAAGCTGTATACATGGGTGTTTCCCCCAATGGAAAGATTCCACCCAATGATCCTGTAGTAATAATTCGTGGGTCGTCACTCTTTTTCAATAAATCAATGGCACTTCGAATAAAGATCAGGGGAGCGACAAGGTTTATGTCTAGCTCGCGTTCGATGCTTTCGATGCTGCGAACATCAAAGCGATCAGTAGTTGTAATTGCAGCGTTTGGGATTAGTACATCGATGTGACCGTATTCAATCTCTATGGTCTCCAAAACTCGGGCAATCTCTTTGCGGTCAGTTAAATCGGCCGCGATATACATATGGCCATCACCAACTAGTCCGGCCAAGACGCTCTTTAACTTTGATTCAGTCCGTGAAACCAAAACAACTTTGGCGCCTTTACTTGCAAAATCTGCAGCCAGATAAGAACCGATCCCACCACCGCCACCAGTGATAACAA
>JBAXIC010000140.1:0-2468 GCA_037138575.1 Actinomycetes bacterium | reverse complement strand
GCTGCAATTGCACTGGAGGAATTAGTGCGAGTGGGTGCAGATACTTTCATTCGTGTTGGAACATCCGGCGCTATTCAGCCAGGAACAAAGAGTGGGGAACTTGCCATCATCACAGGAGCCATCCGCGATGAAGGCACCTCGTTGCACTACATGCCACCCGGATTCCCGGCAGTTGCTAACTTTGACATAGTAGATGCCCTACGCAGAGCCGCAGCTGTAAAGCAATATGCCTACCGCGTTGGGCTTACTCAATCTAAAGATTCGTTTTATGGGGAAGTTGAACCTGAACATTCTGGTGTAACAAATCGCTTATTGAATCGTTGGAAAGCTTGGGAAATTGGCGGAGCAATTTGTTCGGAAATGGAAGCTTCCGCGCTCTTCGTAGTGGCCTCCATGCTCAATGTTCGAGCGGGTGGAATTATGGCAATGTGGGGCGATGGAGAATTTAAAGGATTGGAACCTCTGATTGAAACGTCAATCGAAGGAGTTCGTTTACTCATCAAGGGAGATCAAGATGGAAACAGCTGACGGCAAGCAGTATCACATCAATTTGAAACAGGGAGATGTCGGCAAATATGTCCTTCTTCCCGGCGATCCAGGCCGTTGTGAAGCAATTGCGGCACTCTTCGATAACCCTGTTCACGTGACGCAGAATCGCGAGTACAACACCTACACGGGCTACCTCGATGGCGTAAAAGTCTCCGTAACATCGACCGGCATAGGTTGCCCATCAGCAGCTATCGCTCTTGAAGAATTAGTGAGAGTAGGCGCAGATACATTCATTCGCGTAGGAACTTCTGGACACATCCAAAAAGATATAAAGTCGGGAGAGCTTGCAATTGTTAGCGCTGCGATTCGCGATGAAGGTACATCGCTACATTACATGCCTATTGAATTTCCTGCGATTGCAGATATTGATTTGGTGCGCGCGCTTCAACGCGCGGCAAAGAAAACCGGCGCGGTTTCTAGAACTGGTATCACGCAATCCAAGGATTCTTTTTATGGACAGCATGAACCTGAGCGCATGGGCGTTGGAGCAGATTTACTCAATCGCTGGAAAGCTTGGGAAATCGGTGGAGCTCTATGTTCCGAGATGGAAGCATCAGCACTCTTTGTTATCGCGTCGATGTTGCGAGTCAGGGCTGGCGGCATCATGATGGTGCACGCGTTGGATCCTATGCCACCTCTGGATATTCTTTTAGAGACAGCTGTTCAAGGGTTGCGAGAAATTATTGCTGAAGATAGAGAAAATGGAAGAGCAGTTAATTAACGCCCAGCCTTATCAACTGCATCTAACATCATTTCCCAAAATCTATCGAAATCTAGTTCTAGAGCAACGTTAACGTTTGCTTTATATCCGGTGCGATTGTAGATATCAACAACAGTCGCGCCACGGGTATGCGTTCCATTTAACTCGACCTCCACATTTACGAAACGATTTTTAGTGACGGCGCTATCAATTAGCACTGCAACTGCAAGTGGATCGTGAAGTGGGGGATCGGGCATTTCAAAAACGTCGTTATACGTCTTTGCAAAGAATCGCATGAGTCCAGAAAGAGTGCGAGAAACCTCTGTATCTAGCGCCTCAAGTTTCGCAAATATTTCTTTGGTAATAAGTGCCTGGTGAGTGACGTCTAGGCCGATCATTGTCAGAGGTAGTCCAGATTTGAGCACAACATCGCATGCCTCTGGATCCATCCAGATATTGAATTCCGCATATGGGGTTCTATTCCCACGACTTGCACTCCCACCCATGAAAACGATGTGTGCAATACGCTCGCGAAGCTCTGGGTACATTTTGAGAAAAAGTGCAATGTTTGTGAGTGGTCCAGTGGCTACTAAGGTCACTTTCTCGGGACATTTGCGTACTAAATCGGCGATTAAATCAACACCATGCATTTTCTGAAGCTCAAAAGTTGGTGTTGGCAAAGGAGCACCATCGAGAGCGGTTTCTCCATGGATATCTGAAGCAGCTTCAACAGCGCCCAGCAGGGATGCTCCTGCGCCTTGAGCTACCGGAACATTGATTTTTGCTAGCGCACACACGCGGAGGGCATTTTCTGTGACTTTATTAATAATTCCGTTTCCGGAAACGGTAGAAATCCCAAGTAGCTCGATATTGGGATTGTATGCAGCCAAAATTATTGCCATCGCATCATCATGTCCAGGATCGCAATCAAGAATTATTGGCGTAGGGGACATTAGAAGGAGACTCCTTTGTAGTTTGAGGGATTACTTGAATTTTTACATACTTCATACAGGGAATTTAAAAATACATCTCTATCAACCTCCCAAATGACATCAACGTTTGCAGGAGGCGCAGTGTGCCGGCGGTCGATAATGATGGTGCCCCGCATCTCCTCCGAACAGCTCACATCCATTGAAACAAACTCAGATCGACGAATCATTTCTGGGGCTATTGCGATTGCAACCGTAATTGGGTCTGGAAGATCAAATCCCGGCAAGCC
>JBAXIC010000139.1:0-2477 GCA_037138575.1 Actinomycetes bacterium | reverse complement strand
GCTGCATCAAAAGATGCCTGCCATTCAGCGGTCTCGGAAGGGTCGGTATCAACCAACTGGTCGATGATCTGATCTGGCGCCTCAAAGTTTTCGCTCATGGTGCGTATTCTTGCGTGAACTGCCCAGTAAGTCGAAATCAAAGCGTGATGCCCCTTGTGCAAGGGCCATGGATTGTGTGGAATTAGCCCGTGCCAGCGAGAATGGGCTTCAAGGAGGGCGACCTGATTCTGGAGGTCGGCCGTACCAGTGATTGCGATGAAAATCTGCGCCAAAAAATAATCGAAATTACTAAATCCCAGTTCTTAGGTAGCGATTCTCAGGAAGTTGTAGATGGCGTAATTATCTGGTGGCGCGAAGATGATGGCGATCTTGTAGATGAGTTGATGGATGCTCTCACTTATTTAAGTGAGACCGGACCTATCTGGATTTTAACTCCAAAGGTTGGTCGGACGGGACATGTTGAACCTAGCGATATTCAAGATGCCGCACCAACTGCAGGGCTAAGCCAAACATCTTCATTTTCGATTGCAGCTGATTGGAGCGCAACACGTCTAGTGGCACGCAAAGTGAGTAAACGATAGATTTCGCGCTATGACTCTGACACTTGGCCAAGCCGCTCCAGATTTCGAATTAGTTAATCAACATGGTGAGAAAGTATCTCTCGCCTCATTTAAAGGCGAAAAGAATGTCGTAATTCTTTTTTATCCTTTTGCATTTTCAGGAATGTGCACAGGTGAACTTTGCGCAATGCGCGATGACCTTGAAGCATTTCAAAATGAGAATGTTCAACTACTGGCAATCTCATGCGATCCAATGCATGCACAACGTGCTTTTGCCGAACAAGAGGGTTACAAGTTTCCAGTGCTTTCAGATTTTTGGCCACATGGCGCAGCTGCCACGGCATATGGGGTTTTTCAGGAAGCGCGCGGTTGTGCTACTCGCGGAACTTTTGTGATCGATAAAGAGGGCATCCTTCGTTGGCAGATAGTCAATGGCATGGGAGATGCTCGAAATATTGTGGACTACAAGGCGGCAATCGCTGCGCTGTAAGCGGGCGATTTAGCGTTTTTACGATGGTGAAGTAAGATTCACCAGTACTCAGCACGATACGAGTACGCGGGTGCTTAGCTCAGTGGTAGAGCGTCTCGTTTACACCGAGAATGTCGGGGGTTCGAAACCCTCAGCGCCCACCAGTAGTGAAAAAAGGGGTTGATTGAAGATATGAAAGCCAGCCCAAGTGATCAACAACAAATCCTAGATGTGGCTGCTTTCGACCAGAAAACAACTGCACTTAACCACATCGCTGCAACACTTCCAGAGATTGCCGAACTGGCATCGGTTACAACGAAATCTAATAACGCGCGCGATCTTCGAATCGCTGCCGAAACTGAACTCAACGACGTTAAACGAGAACTCTTGCGCGCCGAGGGTGATGTTGAACAGATTGTTACGCGAATAGTTCGAGACGAAGCACGCCTTTCGGGCGGCTCGGCCTCACCTAAGGAACTCGAGCAGCTCCAACACGAAGTTGGAACTCTTAATGCTCGCCGCGCAGAGCTTGAAGAAGTAGAGCTTGAAATTATGATGCGCGTTGATGAGATTAAAGCCCGTATCTCAGATCTTCAATCGCAAGAAGCCGGCCACAGCGAATTGATTAACGAACTCAATATTCGCATGGAAAATGCGCTCGCACGAATCAACGGCGAACTTGAGTCATTAGCCAAAGAACGAAGCGAGACTTTGGCGGCGGTGTCTCCAGAACTCATCGCACTTTACGAAAAGATTCGTGCTTCAAATAACGGTACTGGCGCTGCAGCTTTAGTTGCAGGTGCATGCACCGGTTGTCACTTATCTATTAATACTGTCGAACTAAAACGCGTTGCTGAACTTGCACAAGATGAAGTTGTTCGTTGCGAAGAGTGCCGTTGCATCTTGGTGCGTGGAGCTTAATTAATGGCTCGCCATTTTTCTTTAACCGCTGATGGCGGTTCACGTGGAAATCCTGGACCTGCTGGTTATGGATCAGTCATCACCGAAAACGGTAAAATCATCGCCGAGCTCTATGACTTTATTGGGATTGCAACTAATAACGTTGCCGAATACTGCGGCCTTATCGCAGGGTTAACCGCGATTAATTCACTCGATCCCGATGCAACTGTTGATGTAAAGATGGATAGCAAATTAGTTGTTGAACAGATGTCAGGCCGTTGGCAGATTAAGCATGCCGATATGCGCAAAATGGCATCAGATGCCCGCTCGGCCCATACGGCTTCATTAGTTAGTTACACATGGATTCCAAGAGATTTGAACTCTCACGCCGATCGCCTTGCGAATAAGGCGTTAGATGAACAATCAGGTGGTGGAGAAATCATTTCAGTTCGCCAGAATTACCTAACTGAACGCTTACTCAACCCAGAAGAATCAACAACAATCTATTTGATTCGACACGGTGAGACTGTGCTAACTCCTATGAAAAA
>JBAXIC010000138.1:0-2536 GCA_037138575.1 Actinomycetes bacterium | reverse complement strand
GAGCAACGGACTTTTAATCCGTGGGTCGTCGGTTCGATCCCGACGGGGCCCACTTTTATATTTTCTTCATTCGGGAATAAATCCACTTCGAAAAACCTTCCATAAGCCTCTGGCAATAACCGGAGCGCTTGCTACGGTGAAAAATTTCCGGAGAAGAAGGAGTCGCTATTACACACATCCACGATTCGAATGGCCACGATGATCACGAAAAAGAACTCTGGGAGCGGTTACAAAGCGCCCAGGGAATAGAAAAAGCAGAAATCCTCACTGAACTAGGACACATCGCAGTCCACCAAGACAAATGGTTAGAAAGTTTGGCACATGGCCAAACAGCTTTAGAAATTTATCAAACAACTACCGAAAACTTTGATCATGAAGATATGGCCAAAGTTCTCATGGGTATTGCTTTTGCTTACTACAAAGCAAGCAATTACATCGAAGCCGCAACAGCAACGCATCAGGCATACGAGATGCTTGAAGAGTTGAACTCACCTCGTGCCGGTATCGCATTAAGAAACTTAGGTGTGTTCCTTCAAGAAGCTAAGAAATATGCTGAATCAGCAGAAATATTTCGAAAAGCTTTAAGAATTCCACAACTAGAAGATGAGGAGTTAACTCAGGCCAAAGATTATTACAACCTCGGTTTCGCCCTTACAAAACTAGAACAGTTTAATGAAGCGATAGAAATGCTTACGTGCGCAAAGGAGTTAGCTAGCCGAATCACAGCACCCGTTGTCGAAGCCTTATGCAATGAACAACTCGCATTTTGCTTTGCATCAATTGGTGAATACGAAGCCGGGTTAGAGGCGGTGAAATTCTCTGTTGATTACGCGCTACTTTCAGGCGATGACTCTCGGATGTTTGAATCCGTAAGGATTAGAGGAAGAGTTCATAAGGCGCGTCATGATTATGAATCTGCAATATCAGATTTAAAAGCCGCAAAAAGTATTAATATCGAAAACAACTGCATCACTGATTGGGATGCGATCTACGAGATTGAAGAAGAGATTGCTTCAATCCTTGATCTACTTGGGCAAGCTGATGAGGCCGAAGAAGTTCGGCGAAGAATCAAAGTAGTTTCAAATAGCAATTAACGCTCGGCAATTTATTTAGAAAAAAAGATGGCCACCTTTAGATTATCTAGAGGTGGCCATTTCTATTGAGGAATTAACGAGATATTGAATCCAAATATTTGAGTCCTTGGAAAATAGCCATTGCTCCTGCCGGGATAATCTTCTCAACGGCCTCCGCACATTTAATTAACTCTTCACGAGATACGACAGCATTTCGGCCTTCGCCAGCTGCCTTGGTAGAGAAGCCAGTCATGTACCCTTCCGGAACTATAAGTAGCCCAGTAATTTCAAACTTTTGTGTCGCAGCATCAATTCCCATTCCGGTAATAATGAATTTGACTTCGCTATTAGCAGAACTAATGTCTTGCTTTAACTTCTCTAACCTTTCCTGACTACTATTAAAAAACTCCTCTGCGAACTCTTTAAACAGCGTGGTTTTAATTAGTAGAGATTCATCGTCATGAAAATTGTCTATAAGTGGTTGTACTGTTCCAGCCGGGACAACGTGAGTGGCATTTGGGTATTCAAGTGGCCGTATACCCAGTTGCTGCGAGCGGGTCATTATGAAGAAGTGATCGCCGCTCGTATCTCTCTCTACGGTCAACACACTGAGTCCAATTTTGCAGACATATTTTTCAAGTTCAAATATCCCAATTTTATTTCGAAGTGGAAGCGAAAGTGGACGCTTCTTAATTGTAAGTGACCCTGAATTATTTCGCTCTTGCTCATGAAACAGGGCCAGCAGTAACTCTGGATTTAACACTTGTGACGAGAGCACAAATCTTTTATAGCTTGACATTGCGACATCAAGAACCACGCCGCCTTCTGGGCTCATAGCACTTACTTGTTCCAAGGAATAAATATCGAAATCATTTATTACTTGACCTGTATTAACGGCAACGTCAAGATAGGTTGTTCCAAATTCTCCTGAATCGATTGATGCGTTCTTAATGAAATCGGGCTTGAGTTCTAATGTAGGGAAAATACCGTTTGGCAATTTTGCTGGGTCAGGTATCCACTCATCTCTTTTGAGTATTGGGTACTGCTTTTCATCTGGGGCGTAAAAGCTATAAGGAGAAGTTGATTTTTCCTTGTAATAGTCAATTGTTGCTTGGGGCAGCTTTTGCATAAGCGGAAGATCATCGAAAGCTTTTTTCAGATCTTCGAAAATTTCACGATCAGAGTTGGAATCCGCCTCTGATTTAGTAAGCGCAGAAGTCTTGCGTGAAATCTTGTTAGCAATCGTTGCACCAATTAGCCAAGCAAGGGCTATGGCTAAAAGGGTTTTTGGTGCTTGTGAGCCAATGTGTAAGGTATTAGCAATATTAGGAAATGCCTGCAGCACGAGGCCACACACACCAACTACAGTCATGGGGGTATACCTTTTGAAAAAATTCTTCATCCGCCCTATCCCTTCCGCCGATTTCAATTGCTCAACCATGGCTCCTTTTGGCTCAAAAAGG
>JBAXIC010000137.1:0-2546 GCA_037138575.1 Actinomycetes bacterium | reverse complement strand
TTTTTAGGAAAACCTCATTAAATGATTTTTAGCGAAGATTCGCGAGTTAAGATCCCATGCATCCTTCACTTAATGCGGCTTGGGTACGACTATCTTTCATTAAAGAATGCGGTGTGGGATGAAGAAACCAATATCTTCCCAGATCTATTCACGAATGCCATCGCTAAGATCAACCCAGATTTAGCAGTTTCTGAAATCTCACGCTTACTAGCTGATGTCAAGCTGCTATTAGATAACGAGGATCTTGGCAAAGCCTTCTATGAAAGGCTAACTGAACAATCAGGGATCAAGCTCATAGATTTTGAGAACTTCAACAACAACAGTTTTCTTGTCGTCACAGAGCTCACTTGCAAAAACGGTGATGACGAATTCCGCCCAGATATCACGTTATTGATCAACGGTCTACCTTTAGCTTTTATTGAAGTTAAGAAGCCTAATAATCGCGAAGGCGTTCTAGCTGAGCGTAACCGCATCCTTACTCGCAGTAGGAATCCAAAGTTCCGCCGCTTCATGAACATCACGCAGTTGATGGTTTTCTCAAACAATATGGAGTACGAAGATGGATCGCCGCAACCTATTGAGGGTGCGTTTTATGCAAGCCCATCTTACGATACGCCAGTGTTTAACTACTTCCGCGAGGAAGAGTCTTTAGACCTTACTCAGTTGCTGCGAGAGGAAAATGACGCATTAGAAAATGAAGTACTTCGTGATAACAATCTTAATGTCATCAAGCACAGCCCAGAATTCCTGAGTAATAAAGCGCCCGATACCCCAACCAATCGCATTTGCACGTCTCTCTTTAGTCGCGATCGTCTATCATTCGTTTTGCGTTACGCATTGGCGTATGTCAATGAGAGCGATGGCCTGCAAAAGCATGTGATGCGTTATCCGCAACTCTTTGCTACTAAAGCAATTGAAAAAGCATTAGATTCTGGGGTTAAGAAAGGCATCATCTGGCACACCCAAGGTAGCGGTAAAACTGCACTTGCGTACTACAACACTCGCTTTCTAACTGATTATTTCCAACGCAAAGGGGTTATTCCCAAGTTCTACTTCATCGTAGATAGATTGGATTTGCTTATTCAAGCCCAGCGTGAGCTGGCTGGCCGCGGCCTAGTTGTGCACACTATTGACAGTCGCGAAGCCTTTGCAAAAGATATTAAGAGCTCGCAAGTTGTGCACAATAACAGCGGCAAACCAGAAATTACTGTAGTCAACATTCAAAAATTTGAAGACGATCCGGATGTTATTCATGTAGAAGATTACGACTTCAATATTCAGCGTATTTACTTCCTTGATGAAGTACACCGCAGCTACAACCCGCAAGGTAGCTTCCTGGCTAATCTAAGCCAGTCTGATAGAAATGCAATCAAAATAGGCTTAACGGGAACGCCCCTGCTAGGTGATGACTACAACTCAAGGGCATTATTTGGGGATTACATCCACAAGTACTACTACAACGCCTCAATCGCAGACGGTTATACGCTTCGCCTGATTCGCGAGGAAATTGCTACTAATTACAAGATTTCCTTGCAGGAAGCTCTTGCGGCAGTTCAGTTGCAACAAGGCGATATTGATCGCAAACAAATCTACTCACATCCGAAGTTTGTAGAGCCGATGCTTGACTACATTGTGCGTGATTTTGAGAAAAGTAGAGGTGCACTCGGTGACGCCAGCATAGGCGGTATGGTAATTTGCGATAGCGCAGACCAAGCTAAAGAGATGCATAAAATCTTTAATGCAGTTTATGCAGATAAAACAAGCTCCAGCAGCACTGAGCCTGAAGGCTACGCAGCACAGGCAGCAGAGAAGAATCGTGTAAAAACTGCTGCGCTTATTCTGCACGACATTGGCAGCAAAGATGAACGCAAACAGTGGGTGGAGGATTTTAAGGCTGGCAAGATTGATTTCTTGTTTGTCTATAACATGCTTTTGACTGGCTTTGATGCCAAACGTTTGAAAAAGCTCTACCTTGGACGAATCATTAAAGCACATAACTTGCTGCAAGCTCTTACCCGCGTGAACCGCACTTACAAGGATTTTCGCTATGGGTATGTAGTTGACTTTGCGGATATCCGAAAGGAGTTTGACAAGACCAATAAGGACTACTTCGACGAGTTGCAGTCAGAACTTGGTGACGAAGTTGAGCACTATTCGAACCTGTTCAAACCATCTGAAGAGATCACGCAAGAGATTGAAGCCATCAAAGATGTTCTGTTTAGCTTTGATATTCAAAATGCAGAGGAATTCTCTCGCCAGATTAGTCAAATTCAAGATCGTACGACGATATTGGTGCTCAAGAATGCGCTTGCTGATGCCCGTAATCTCTACAACTTGATCAGATTACAAGGGGAGTACGCATTACTCCAGCAGCTTGATTTCAAGAAGATCAACCAGCTTTATCGCGAAACTAGTAATCATCTTGAACTGCTTAATTTAAAAGAATCAATTGAAACAGCATCAGACACTAGCAACTTGCTAAATGTTGCGCTGGAAGATGTGATCTTCAAGTTTGCCAAGATCAAAGAGGAAGAACTTGTCCTTGC
>JBAXIC010000136.1:0-2563 GCA_037138575.1 Actinomycetes bacterium | reverse complement strand
GGAACCAACGGAACCAACGGTTTAACAATCCTTAACGGAATTGAACCACCAACTTCATTTGATGGAGACAATGGTGATTTCTACATCGATACAACAGCTAACAAGATCTACGGTCCAAAAACTTTAGGTGAGTGGTATGAAGGATTGAGTTTGGTTGGTCCCGCTGGTTCCCCTGGAGCGGCCGGACCAAGTGGTCCAGCCGGTGCAACTGGTCCAGCCGGTGCAAACGGAGCAAACGGATCTAACGGTGCTAAGGGTGATACCGGAGCAACTGGTGCAAAGGGTGATACCGGAGCAACCGGAGCAACTGGAGCAAGTGGATCTAACGGTGCGCAAGGCGCAAAGGGTGACACAGGCGCAAGCGCTGCTGAAGCTGCAGCTGCCAAGGCTGCTGCAGATGCCGCAGCTGCTGCCGCAAATAATCCAACTGAAGGTGGCGGTGGATCAGCCGATGGTGTGGCAACTCGAAACACTGTTCGCTACTCAATCAAGACTTGGACGAAGTCAATCATGCTTGATTTGGCTGATAAGTATGCCGGTCAAATTGCTGAGGTCTCAGTGAAGATGTCAACAACTAAGGGCGGAAAAGCTCGATATGTAAATGTTGACACTGTGGCACTTGATGACTTTGGTTACGCGATAATCAAAACAACTCTTCAAATAAAGAGCGGTGCTGTTATCCGAGTGGTCATTGATGGAGTTACCATCAAATATATAACTGTCAAATAGCCCTAGCGGGTTATTTGAACAGCGCGGGCTGCCTCCCAAGACTTCGGGGGAGGCAGCCTTTGCGTTGCTCCAGAATTATTACAGTTTAGTTGCAAGGCTTGGTGCACACGTAGATTCACCATAAAGCTGATGAACCATTGCAACATCAGTGCTACTCAAATTGAATTTGCCATATGGAGGTTGCCAAGGATCTTCTAAGACGCTGTTGAAGGAAGTTGTAGGTGTGAGATCGCCCAGGCCTAAAGTATTTCCAAGTTCATGTTGTGTTGAATGAATAAATTGGCTCTTATTTGAAAACCACTTTGTTTCTGACGCCTTCAACTTAATTGTTGCGCGATAACGTGATCCATTCTCAACCCATGCGTTCCAAAATCCCATGGCATTTAATTGAACTTGAGAAGGTTTTAGTGCAACAAAGCCGATAGTTACCTGTGGTGATTCAGAAGCGTCGACTTCACGGAATGAAACTGTATCGAGCGCGTTGTCCCAACTCTTAAAGGCAGTTCGAATCCAGCTGATCTCTTTTTCGGTAAATGGCCGCACGATCTCTTCATCGAAAATAACATTTGATTTGGCAGACCAGGTAATGTGAAGATCCCCGCTGCTGTTATCCCATTTGCTGCCAGTGGTGTAGTCGGCGATGAACATCTGCTTGAAGTCAAAGGTTGGGCATATCTCAGTAATCGCCACGGCTGAATTAGAAGAAAGAGGGCTAACAAAGATTGCTAGACAGGCCACGATTGTGGAGAGGGTTTTCAGCTTCACGTACGGCTCCTGGCAGTTGGGAGTGAGGCTGTAATGAGTGGTAGCCCCAGATTGACTGGAGTGAGGTTAGTCCATGTCCAGTCAATGACCAAGCATGACCGTTCGAATGAGAGGGCTAAATCTGGGGGCTACTAGTGGGGCCAAGCCTAAAAATCTGAATCTGACGCTTAAGCGCCAAGTAAAGTTCTGGCGTGAGCGAATCCTTTGAAAAGTTGATAGCTGCTTTTCAACGCCATTTAGAAGTCGAACGCAATCTTTCAGTCCACACGATCCGTGCCTACGTGGGCGACCTAACCTCCTTATTGGAACATGTAGAAAAAATCGGCCTTGAGAATATTTCTGAGTTAGAACTTTCGCATTTGCGTTCTTGGCTTGCCAATCTGCAAGTTAAAGGGGCATCCCGAACAACGATTTCACGGCGCGCGGTTTCGGTTCGATTATTTACAAAATGGGCCCTTAAAAATAAATATATTGCAACTGATGTTGGAGCATCATTAGCAACTCCAAAAGGTCACAAGAGCTTGCCCGAAGTTCTTGGTATCGATGATGCAAAGTTGGCGATGGATTCAATGGCAACGCGTGCAGCCGAAGAAGAAACGCCTATGTCACTGCGCGATGTTGCGATGGTAGAAATCTTGTACGCATCTGGTGCACGTGTTGCCGAACTCTGCGGACTTAATCTTGCCGACATTGATTACAACCGACAAACTATTCAAGTGTTGGGTAAAGGAAATAAGGAACGCGTTATTCCAATAGGAAATCCAGCAATGAGGGCTTTGAAGAAATGGCTTGAAGATGGCCGGGCTCTCATGATGAACGAGAAATCTGAAAAGGCTGTTTTCCTTGGCGCGCGCGGAAAACGTATTGATCAGCGTGCAGTGCGTAGCGTTGTCTACGAAGCGCTATCTGCAATCGAAGGTATCGAACGTATGGGGCCGCATGCTCTGCGACATAGCGCAGCTACACATTTACTTGAAGGTGGGGCGGATTTGCGAACTGTGCAAGAAATTTTGGGCCACGCTTCATTAGCTACAACGCAGATCTATACGCATGTTTCAACTGAGAGATT
>JBAXIC010000135.1:0-2570 GCA_037138575.1 Actinomycetes bacterium | reverse complement strand
TTAAGTCGCATAATGGAAAGATAAGCCGCAGCACCACTGTGAGTTCTAGGACTATCACCCGGACGAATAAGTCCATTGATACCGATATCCATTCCTCTGATTTCGCTGGGATGGATAGTTCTGCTGTGGTACCTGCCAGGAGCGGGAGCGGCCCACGCATAGATAGTTTTATCTCCAACTTGAATACTCATGGTGTATTTGGCGTCAACGCTTTCAACACGCTGCCAACCCACAGTGATTTGATCAAATGGATTAGTGATTCTGATTCCCTCATCAAAGAGTTCGACCTTTGGTCTGTGCAAAATCAAGTAGCTCAAAGTTGCTGCGAAAGCACCCCAAGCTGCTGCGACTATGCATCCATGCAGGTCGCTAGTGAAGAAAGTTTGAATGACCATAACTGCGATAACAATGTAAGCAACGAAGGCGGCAAAAACGCTGCTGCGGGGCCGGAAAATATCAAGGTTACTCACGCACCAATCTTGTCACAGAAGGTCGAGGCATCACATGTCTGAGCAAGTCTTAAAGATCAGTGATTTCAATGTTGATTTCTGGGTAGATGGCGTTTGGTATCCAGCAGTTATCGATATGAATCTCGAACTCAATGCGGGCAAAGTTACTGCCATCGTAGGTGAATCAGGTTCTGGTAAGTCAACGACTGCTTTGGGATTGATGTCATTACTAGCATCCAATGCACGCATGTCAGGCAGCGTTCAAGTCAAGCAAGAAGAAATGCTCAATGCTAACGCTGCGACATTGCGCAAATTCCGTGGCCGCGAAGTTGCTTATATTTTCCAAGAGCCAATGACTGCCCTCAACCCTGTGTACACAATTGGTTTCCAAATCATTGAAACCCTGCGAAACCACTTTGATATGGGACCAACTCAAGCACATGAACGCGCACTCGAATTAATTACTTTGGTAGATATTCCAGATCCAGAGAAATCAATTAATAAATATCCTCACCAACTCTCTGGCGGGCAGCGCCAACGGGCCATGATTGCTCAAGCTCTTGCCTGCGATCCCGGATTGTTGGTGGCCGATGAACCAACAACTGCGCTAGATGTAACTGTTCAAGCTGAAATCCTAGATTTAATGCGCGGGCTTAAGGACAAATTAAACTCTGCAATCTTGTTGATTACCCACGATATGGGCGTCGTTGCAGATATGGCCGATGAGATTTTGGTTATGAAAGATGGCATCACTGTCGAACACGGTACCGCTGATCAAATCTTTAATAATCCCCAGCATCCATATACTCAACAACTTCTCGGTGCAGTTCCAAAGTTAGGTTCGAGTAAGAAGCGCGCGCTTCCTTATTCCGAAAACGCTAAGCCAGCACCGGTTCTAAAACTCACCGATGTAACCATTGAATATCCAAAGCGCGGACGTATTCCTGCATTTACTGCGGTAAAAAACTTCAACCTTGAAATCTATCCGGGCGAAATCGTTGGCCTGGTTGGAGAATCAGGTTCGGGCAAAACAACTGTTGGTCGTGCAGCTATTGGCTTAATTCCAATTAAATCAGGTGCTATAGAGATTGTCGGCAAAGATATTAGCCACGCATCTCAAAAGGACTTGTCATCGATTCGTCGCCACACTGGAATCGTTTTTCAAGATCCTGCAAGCTCACTTAACCCACGTCTTCCAATCGGTGAATCAATTGGCGAACCAATCTTCTTAGCTAAAATCGCTAAAGGTGATGCCCTTGCTCATATGGTTGAAGATCTTTTAGATCAGGTAGAACTTCCACGTAGTTATCGCAACCGTTATCCTCACGAACTCTCTGGGGGCCAGCGCCAACGTGTAGGTATTGCCCGAGCATTGGCGCTTACACCAGATCTTCTTATTGCCGATGAACCAACTTCGGCGCTAGATGTATCAGTACAAGCACGCTTCCTTGATTTGCTACAAGAGCTGCAAGGAAAGTTGAACTTTGCCTGCTTGTTCATCAGCCACGATTTAGCCGTTGTTGATATCTTGTCCCACCGAATTGCGGTTATGCAAAATGGTCTACTTGTTGAAGAGGGCGATCGCGATGCAATTCTCTTGCATCCAAAAAATGATTACACACGTCGTTTGATCTCAGCAGTTCCTGTACCAGATCCTGCAGAACAAAGAATTCGTCGCGAGGCTCGACTAGCTGCCAAGAAGTAGATTCTTATGGATCTAGAGCTTCTGGTTTATGCGCTAGACCTTGTTTCAACTTTTGCATTTGCATTAGTTGGAGCACGTGTTGCGGCTAATAAGGGCCTTGATTACGGTGGAATTCTGCTTATTGCAGCAATCGCATCAATCTCTGGTGGAACCTTGCGTAATATTTTCTTGGGCCAGCGGCCTCCATGGATTCAGCATCCGTGGCTGTTCTTTCCAATAATTGCCGCAGTGATAATAACTATTGCCATTGGCAAGAAACAGGAAGTTGGAAGGTTCGCACTTTCACTTGATACTTTGGGACTAGGTGTTGCAACTGTTTCGAGTGCCCAATTTGCCATAACTCATGATGCGCCTTTCTTGGCTGCGATTGTTTTGGCAATTGTTGGATCGGTTACCGGGGGATTATTTCGTGACAT
>JBAXIC010000134.1:0-2603 GCA_037138575.1 Actinomycetes bacterium | reverse complement strand
AAACCTGAGTCGCTCTGGCTCAACCTTTTGAGTATTATTGACTCAGGTTTCAAGTAGGCCTCGACCCTAAATCAGGCTCGAGCGTAGAAAAAGGAGCACACATAGCATGGCTAGAGCAGTTGGAATCGACCTAGGTACAACTAACAGTTGCGTATCGGTCTTGGAAGGTGGAGAACCCACCGTTATCGCCAACGCTGAAGGCGCCCGTACGACCCCGTCGATCGTCGCTTTCGCAAAAAATGGCGAAGTCCTTGTTGGTGAAGTGGCCAAGCGCCAGTCAGTAACAAACGTTGATCGCACGATCCGTTCGGTCAAGCGTCACATGGGAACTAGCTGGACCATCGATATCGATGGCAAGAAGTACACCCCACAGGAAATTTCAGCTCGCGTTTTGCAAAAGCTAAAGCGCGATGCAGAGTCATATCTCGGTGAAACAGTTACGGACGCAGTCATTACTGTCCCCGCATATTTCAATGACGCACAGCGTCAGGCAACTAAAGAAGCTGGCGAGATCGCTGGCCTAAATGTTTTGCGCATTATCAACGAGCCAACTGCCGCAGCGCTCGCATACGGTCTTGATAAGGCAGATAAAGAACAAACAATCCTCGTATTCGACTTAGGTGGTGGAACATTCGACGTTTCACTTCTAGAAATCGGCGATGGTGTTGTTGAAGTTAAAGCAACTAATGGTGACAACCACCTTGGTGGCGACGATTGGGATCAAGCATTAGTTGATCACCTTGTTACAACCTTCGGTTCACAAAATGGAATTGATTTAACAAAAGACAAGATGGCGATGCAACGTATTCGTGAAGCTGCTGAAAAAGCCAAGATCGAACTTTCATCTTCACAATCTGCATCAATTAACTTGCCTTATATCACTGTGGATGCTGAAAAGAATCCATTGTTCCTTGATGAAACAATTACTCGCGCACAGTTCCAGAACTTAACTTCTGCACTGCTTGAGCGTTGTAAGAAGCCATTCCAAGCAGTTCTTAAGGATGCTGGAATTCCTATCAATAAGATTGAAAGCGTTGTTCTGGTTGGTGGATCAACTCGTATGCCAGCAGTTGTTGAACTCGTTAAAGAGTTAACTGGCGGAAAAGAGCCAAACAAGGGCGTAAACCCTGATGAAGTTGTGGCAGTCGGTGCATCACTACAAGCCGGTGTTCTTAAGGGAGAAGTTAAAGACGTTCTACTTCTTGATGTAACTCCGTTATCTCTTGGTATCGAAACCAAGGGTGGCGTTATGACAAAGTTGATCGAGCGCAATACAACTATTCCTACAAAGCGCAGCGAAGTATTTACAACGGCCGATGATAATCAGCCTGCCGTGCAGATTCAGGCTTACCAGGGCGAGCGTGAAATGGCGGCCTATAACAAGAAGCTAGGAATGTTCGAGCTAACAGGTTTGCCACCAGCACCACGTGGAATTCCACAGATCGAAGTCACATTCGATATCGATGCAAATGGAATCGTTCACGTATCTGCAAAGGATCTTGGAACTGGTAAAGAACAGAGCATGACTATTACTGGTGGCTCTGCACTTTCTAAGGAAGAGATCGAGCGCATGATGTCTGATGCTGAATCACATGCTGAAGAAGATCGTCAACGTAAAGAAGAGGCAGAGATCCGTAACGCTGGTGATTCACTTCTTTACTCAACTGAAAAATTCATCAAGGACAATGAAGAGAAGTTGTCTACTGGTGATGCTCTTGAGAAGAAGACAGAAACCGAAGCAGCACTTGCTGAGTTAAAAACCGCTCTCGGTGGTTCTAACTACGAAATGATTAAGTCAGCAACTGAAAAGGTTGCAACCGTTAGCCAAGCATTAGGTGCAGCGTTGTATGCAGGTGCTGCAGCTGAAGGCGAAGGACAATCAGCACCGCACGAAGATGGCGTTGAAGATGCTGAAGTTGTGGATGAGGCGTAATGACCGAAAACTCATCGGTCGAAGAATCAGTAATTGAAGATGTGGCGCCGGATCAGGTAACTGATCCGGTAGCTACTCTCACTAGTGACTTACAACGACTTCAAGCTGAATACGCCAACTATCGCAAACGCGTAGAACGTGATCGTTCCCTTGCTCACGAAATGGCAATTGGCGCAGTTCTCACCGAACTTCTTGCCCTTCTCGATGATGTTGATCGCGCCGAACAACATGGTGAATTAACTGGTGGTTTTAAAGCAGTTGCCGATCAACTTAATTCAATTGTTACTCGCATCGGTCTTGAAAAATATGGAACCGAGGGCGAAGCCTTTGATCCACAGATTCACGAAGCGTTAATGCATGACACTTCTGCCGATGTTGCCGTACCAACTGCAACAAAAATCTTGCAGCCTGGTTATAAATTTAAAGAGCGTATCCTGCGTCCAGCACGTGTCTCTGTAACCGATCCAGCGGGAGAATAATTACAAATGGCAGCTAAAGATTTATACGAAAAGGATTTCTATAAGATCCTTGGCGTTGACAAGAAGGCTGCCCCTGATGAGATTAAAAAGAAATACCGCACCCTTGCCCGCGAACTTCATCCAGACAAAAATAAGGGCGATTCAGTAAAGGAAGAAAAGTTCAAAGGAATCTCAGAGGCCTATGAAATCCT
>JBAXIC010000133.1:0-2616 GCA_037138575.1 Actinomycetes bacterium | reverse complement strand
ATGCCACCTTTGGCGTTGCAAGAGAAGACCGCGTGCAACGTGATAAATGGTGGGCGAAGAATTATGAGTTCTACGGCGCTCCGACAGAATTATTTATCTATATTCATAAAAGTCTTCATATTTATGCCGCAAGTGATGCTGGTTTGATGATGGAAAACCTCGCTCTCTCGGCGCACGCTCATGGACTCGGAACATGTATGCAAGGTGCAGTTGGTATTTGGGACGATGTAGTTAGAAAAGAATTCGAAGTGCCAGGCGGTTACCGTTTGCTCTGCGGGATCGCAATTGGCTACCCGAGTGAATCCCCCGTCAATGCCTTTAAGGCACATCGTATCGATGTTTCAGAGTTAGTTATCAAGGCCAAATAATCCATTCAGACGCTATGCGTGTTTTTCAAAACTGATTGTGTACGATTTACCCATGACTTTTTCTGGATTAAATCTCTTGGCCGTCCTAGCGGCCTTCGTATTTTCTTTTATAAGTGGCGCAATTTGGTTTGGCCCTAAAACTTTTTACCCAGTGTGGATGAAAGCTCGAGGAATCGCATCAGGCCAACTCAATCAGAATCAAAATAAGCCAGTGCTTCTATTTGGTGGCACCATTCTTGGCGTTCTTATTCAAACACTGACTCTGGGTCTGCTTATTAATTCATTGCAAAAATACCAGCCAAATCTTGGGGTTCTTGATGGCGCCGGAATTGGATTTGCACTTGGAGTTGGAATTTCGATGTTCTCCTCACTTTCTCACCGTCTTTTTGGAGGCGATAGCCTCAAGGTCTGGATTATCGAAACAGCAAATGACGCTATCAATCTCACTATTGCAGGAGCAATTGTCGCCTACTTGAATTAGGGGCAATTCCGCTTAGCGAAAGCGAATTTTTTTCGCGTTCATTACAACCTTGATACGGGCAACTGCTGATTTGCCCATGCCATGAAGTTCGGTGAGATCATCAAGTGAAATCTTGCGAAGGTCAGAAACCTTATAAAGTCTTGCATCTACAAGAGCCCTTCTGGCTGGCGCCGCTAAGCCGATCTGCCGCCACTCGCCGTCTAGAGACTCGTACTTGTCCTTGTCGACCTCGCCCCGTGCGACGGCGCATTTTGAATCGGATTTCTTGGACATGAGCAAAGTATAAAAGGTCTACCTAGTGAAATGGGCGAAGTTCAACTTTTCTATTACAAGCTTTTGATGCGCTGAAAGCTAACTTTCGCGCTATTTCTTGGTTTTCAACCTCAATTAGCCACATTCCACTGAAATGCTCATGGCCTTCAAAGAGTGGTTTACCAGTACTTAGATTCGCCCCATTTCGATTATCAATTACTGTTGCTGTTTCTGGCGCCTGCAATCCCCATGCAAAAATCCATTGGCCATTTTCTCGAAGTTGATCATTGAACTTATCAATCTCAATCATTTCCTCAGGCGTTCCGGAGTTAGATGGAACATCAATAACCGAAATAAGAAACTTCATTAGATTTTCATTTCCTTTTCGTGCTTCTCGAATTTCCACAAATCTAATTCATCTAAAGCTATTGGGGCATAACCCTTAGATTCGAGCGCATCAATTAGCTGCGTCCGATGCTCGGCGGCGTGATAGATCGCTTCTGCCAAAATTGTTGAGCGCAAATTCTGCCAAATTTTCTCGCCCTCCTTTAATGTCAAGTAGATATCGGGAAGGTCGGCCTGACTTAAGATTTTTGCGTCAAATTCAAGAAGGTACTCCTTTAGTAAATCTAAATCGCTCATAGAGTTTGGTAAATTGATATCTCTCCAGGGTTCTCCCGTTAGGCAATGTACATACCAATCGGCGCCACCAACAATGTGTTGGAGTATTCGCCCAACAGTCCACTCTGGATTAACGATATATGACCCAAGTGCCTCATCCGGCAACTTTTGCACCGCTTCATAAACTTGCTGGTTAGCCCATGCCATGTGGCGAAAAAGGCGCTTTGTTGTCTCGGACATGTTTGAATATTACCGAGAAGAAGCTAAACGGGAAAGAAGCGATTTTACTGTCCGCTCTCCAAGCGGAAAGGATCATCACCGCTAGGGCAAAATAACCGTGTCCGAGGTTTTAAAAAAGGCACCCAATCTAGTATCGGCTAAATATCCCAACATGAAAATATCAGGGACCAGTAAAAGTACAGGATAAAGCCATCACTTTTGCCCTTGCCCTGAAAATAGAATGATCGTTGCGATTGGTAATACGAATCCTTCGAATCGAAGCGACAACTTTGGTTTTCCAGTTACATATGTTGGTTCCATAAGAGAATTATAAAGTGAAGGGGAGTTCGTGACGCCGCACACGCCGGTTTCTTTCAACGCGAACCGAACGGTCCTCAACCGAAAACATCTGTGTGCTAAAATACATCATGGGAAATAGAGGTACTGGAATTGCAATTGCTGTATTAATTCCTGCAACCATTATCACCATAGACTTAATATTTTTTAGAGACCAACCATTTCGCAGATTAATAGCTAATATCTGCGTCGTAGGTCTTTATGCAGCCGTCTATTTCGCACTAATCAAAAAATAAGATAAAGAAGCATCACGCTATAAGTCAGAACAAGCAACTCGGCGCCTTAGCTTCAGTAAGCCTAACAATGTACTTTTTAGTT
>JBAXIC010000132.1:0-2618 GCA_037138575.1 Actinomycetes bacterium | reverse complement strand
ACTGTCACTAAGGCGGTAGCAGCGGCGGTTAAGAAATCAGTGTGATTGAACTAGCCGCATCATTTGATGCTCAGTTGGCTCCCCTTGCCCCATTTCTCATTTACTTAATCGCTGGTGGTTTGATTTTCCTAGAAACCGGTATTTTGTTGGGCTTTTTTTTGCCTGGAGACTCGCTGCTCTTTAGTGCGGGGTTGGTTGCCGCTTCAACACGCAATGTAAATATCCTGATTTTAATTGCCGTAATTTTTCTTGGTGCATTCTTTGGTGACCAAGTTGGCTTTGTTATAGGACGTGTAGTTGGCCGGCCGTATTTAGAAAAGCACAACTCTCCTCGGATTCAACGGTTGATTGCCAACTCTGAGCGGTTTTATGAACACACGGGCTGGTGGGCAGTTGTTGCTGCAAGATTTTTCCCTTGGATTAGAACTTTTGTTCCACCTATTGCAGGTATCTCAAAAATGAATTACTACAAATTCTTATCGGCCAACATTCTTGGCGCTCTGCTGTGGGGCTGTGGAATTACTTTGGCTGGCTACTACGCTGCATCGTTGCCATGGGTAAAGACGTGGTCATATGTAATTGCAACTTTCTTTATTTGTGCCTCGCTGGTTTCTTCACTCGTGAACTACTTACGCCACCGGCGATAACACCCAAATAAGTCATAATAATTCCGGTAACCAAGTAAGCACTTACATGAACACCATCAGTGGGTGAAATCAAATCAATTACCAAAGAACCAACAAGTTGTCCGCCTACGCTAAATAAAGTGAAGGTTAAAACACCTAGGTGTTGAACAATTGTTGATGTGAAGGCGATATATATGACTCCGATGACACCACCGGTATAAATCCACCAAGGCCCTGCAGGTAAAGCAACAAGTTCTATCTTTCCGATAACAATTCCACCAATAATTAACATCACAAGAAATGCTGTACCTGTTATGAAGTTAAGTAATGAAGTTGTGAAGCTCTGGTGTGAATATTCATTTATCTGACCATTAAGTGCACGTTGCACGCCAACCACCGCACCTGCAATGCAACCTAGAGCTACGGCGACCATGGAGAGATTTCTTGCATCAATTCGATCTAAGACTGAAACCAAAACCGCTAGAACCGTTAGTACTGCAGCGGCAACACGGCGGGGTGAAATAAGTTTCTTTCCGCCTCCTGTAAGTCCAATTCGATCAACAAGTAGAGACATAGCGGTTTGCCCCGCAATTGAAGCAACTGAGTAGATGGCAACGCCAATTAAAGGAACGATATTTGTTTGTATCGCAACAAAACTTCCACCTAGCGCTCCTGCTAAAAGTTTCCAACCAGCAATCTCTTTTCTTTCCACAGCACTACGAAGATTCCTAATACCTTCTTTAATCGCTGGGTTGATAAAAGCAATTGCCGAGATGATTATTAAGCCTGAACCAAAGGAAACTAAAGCCGCCTCTAGACCATTATTGAGGCGATGAGAAAGTTCACCATTGGCACGAGCTTGAAGGGCAATCATTACCCCTGAAAGCGCAGCTAAAAGATCAAGGCGCATCTATTGATGTGTGCCGTGGAATTCACGCTTGTCTGCGATCCAATCCATCAACGCGAAGAGGACGCCAGAAGCAACAAAGGTTAGATGAATAACAATTCGCCATTTAGTCCCTGCCAAAACATGGTCTTGCCCAGATAGCTCGATGAAATCTTTGAGTAGTTCAATGACTGAAATGGCGACTAATGATCCAATTAATTTAATCTTCAAACCGCTAAAGTCAATTGTTCCCATCCAATGGGGACGATCTTTTGATTCAGTTGCAACATCAATTCGAGAAACAAAGTTTTCATATCCAGCAAAAATCACCATTAAAATTAAGTTTGCTAGTAATGTTAAATCAAGTAGAGCTAACAAATCTAAAGTAAAACTTTGCGAAGTGGCATCGCCAATTTTTTCTGCCAAATGTATGAATTCAATGATAAACCTGTAACCAAGCAATACGAGTGCTCCAACCATTCCCAAATATAATGGGGCAAGCAAAAAGCGCGAACGAAAGAGAATTACTTCTATAACATTTGTTATTCGATTCATGGAGCTCACTTTATCTCAACCTTCAAGCAATACCGTAACGTGCAGCCACTCTTCTTCGAGCTTGTTTTTCTCCGATTTCAAAACCGTCAACTCGTCAGTGATTGCGTGCAAACGATCAGCGTCAAATGCTGCATCCTCTTGCTCGATTTCTAACTCTGCGATTCTAGAGTCGGCTTTCTGCATCTGTCGATCTAGTCTTATTTTATCCTTTTTTAACTGACGCTCCTCGGCCGCATTTGATGTTTTCTTTTCTTTTGTAGCAGTTTCTTCCGGCTTCAAAGCGTCATGGCGTAGCTCTAGATATTCATCAACCCCGCGTGGTAGATCTCGCACTTTCTTGTCCCCTAATAAACCGACAAAGCGATCACACACGCGTTCTAGGAAATATCTATCGTGCGAAATTACAATCAGAGTTCCGCCGTAACTATCGAGTAGGTCTTCAAGTTCGGTAAGCGTTTCAATATCAAAGTCATTTGTTGGCTCATCCAATAACAACACATTTGGACTATCCATCAATAAGCGCGTGAGCTGTAGCCGACGTTTTTCGCCAC
>JBAXIC010000131.1:0-2655 GCA_037138575.1 Actinomycetes bacterium | reverse complement strand
CAGATTTCGATCTTAGATATGCTAATTACGCACCTGTTGCGCTGCTGATAGTTATTGGTGGGTCTTATGTCTGGTGGTTATCCGGAGCTAGGAAGACATTCCGTGGTGCCCATAGAACTGTCGATGAAAAATAAGTAAAAGTTAGTTAAATAGCCCCGTCGCGCGATTCGTGTGGCGGGGCTATTCTATTCTTTCAAGGGAAGAGGTAGAGCAATGACCACCGGGGGTAGAGTTCAGTATCGAGTCGCAATTGTCACCGGTGCTGGATCGGGTATAGGCCAAGCCAGTGCAATTCGTTTAGCTGAAGAGGGCGCTACGGTCATTTGTGCCGACTTAAATAAAGAGGCTGCTGAATTAACGGCCAAACAAATTTCAGATCTTAACTTCAAAGCAGAGAGTTATGTCATTGATATTGCAGACAGTAAATCCTGTGATGAGGTTGTCGGCTATTGCGTGGAGAAATACGGTTCAATTGATATTCTCGTGAATAACGCTGGCGTCAACTTGCCAGGCGTCTTTCATGAAGTTTCAAACGAAACCATTGACCGAACACTAAATGTAAATGTAAAAGGGGCAATGTATTTAACAAGAGCGGCTCTTCCACACATGTTGAAAAATTCACGAGGATCAATCGTAAATATGTCCAGCGTAAATGGTTTAGTTTCTGAACCCTTTCTAAGCGTTTACTCGGCTTCAAAAGGTGCAATCGTCATGTTCACCAGAGGTATTGCCTTAGATTATGCAAAAACAGGAATCCGTTGCAATGCAATCTGTCCTGGTTGGGTCGATACTCCAATCAATCACGCCCATGCCAAAATGCTGGGAGGCTTGGACCATGTTTACAAGACTATTGATTCATTTCAGCCGATAGGCCGTCCTGGAACTAGCCGCGAAATCGCAAATGTTGTCCTATTTCTGGCATCCGATGAGAGTTCCTTTATGACTGGCTCAATTGTTTCAGCAGATGGAGGAATGACCGCTCAGTAATTTGAGGACTACTTCTCTTTAGAAATACTTACATATTCCCGCGCTAATTCGGTAGTCTGAGCCGCATGACATCAATGACGATTTCCGAGCTAACAAGCAAAATCAAGAGCGGTGAAATAGATACCGTTGTAGTAGCCATGACAGATATGCAGGGCCGACTTACTGGCAAGCGCATTCATGGAACATTTTTTCTAGATGAAGTCCTCAAGCATGGTACCGAGGGCTGTAACTACTTGCTTGCTGTCGATGTAGATATGAATACCGTTGATGGCTATGACATGTCTTCATGGGAGCGCGGATACAGCGACTTCGCACTAGTGCCGGATATGGACACGCTTCGCCTGATTGATTGGCAAGAAGGCGCAGCCCTTGTCTTAGCCGATGTTCAGTGGCTCGATCACACCGATGTTGTTGCATCCCCCCGCCAGATTTTGCGCAAACAAGTTAAAGCTCTAAACGATGCCGGAATGGAAGCGATGTGTGGCACAGAGCTTGAGTTCGTAGTCTATAAAGACACATACGAAGAGGCTTGGAACAAGGGTTACAAGAATTTAATTCCAGTTAACCAATACAACGTTGACTACTCAATCATGGGTGGATCTCGCATCGAACCGTTGCTTCGCAGAATTCGCTTGGCGATGGCTAAAGCTGGCATGACTGTTGAATCGGTTAAGGGCGAATGTAACTTTGGCCAGCACGAGATTGCCTTTAAATACTCTGATGCTCTCTCAAACTGCGATAACCACGTTATTTATAAGAATGGTGCTAAAGAGATCGCCGCTCAAGATGGTTACGCCCTTACATTTATGGCTAAGCCCAATGAAAAAGAAGGAAACTCTTCACACATCCACCTTTCTTTCCGTGGCCTAGATGGATCCATGGTGATGGCCGATGATTCTGACAAAGAACAGGGTTTAAGCGATCTTGGTCGCCAATTCATTGCAGGTCAGATTGCGCATATGCGCGAGATGTCACTGTTATTTGCACCAAATATCAACTCTTACAAGCGCTATGTGCCCGGTTCGTTTGCCCCAACTGCTATTCGCTGGGGACGCGATAACCGCACCTGTGCATTGCGCTTAGTTGGTAAGGGCCAAAGTCTGCGCCTTGAAAACCGCGTTGCCGGTGGAGATGTAAATCCTTATTTAGCAGTCTCAGGAATCATCGCTGCAGGTCTTGATGGCATTAAAAATAAGATGGTCCTTGAACCAGCCTTTACTGGAAATGCCTATGTCTCAGATTCACAACGAGTTCCATCATCAATGAATGAATCCTTAGATCTCTGGGAAAACTCAGCATGGGTAAAAGAAACCTTTGGAGAAGAAGTCCAAAAGCATTATGCAAACATGGCCAAGATTGAAATTGCCGCTTACGGCAAAGCAATCACCGATTGGGAATTAGTCCGCAACTTCGAAAGGTTCTAAACCACAGTGTCTACTTCATACGATGTAATCAACCCTGCCAATGAACAGCTCGTAAAGAATGTTCCGCATTTAGATCTGGAACAAACTGATGCTGTAATCGCTAAGGCGCATAAGGCATTTCAAAGCTGGAAAAATGTAACTCCAGGAGAACGTGCACGTCTGCTTCGCGCTTTTTCACAAGTTGTAACAGATCATCGCGAAGAGTTAGCGCAGTTAGAAATTACAAATGCTGGCCATACTCGTG
>JBAXIC010000130.1:0-2655 GCA_037138575.1 Actinomycetes bacterium | reverse complement strand
CGCACACATCTTGGGAATTGTTGGATGGCGTTGGATTTTCTACATCAACCTTCCAGTTGGCCTAGCAGCTCTAGTCATCACTTCTGCAAGTCTCCACATTCCAAAGGTAAAGCGCGAGCACAAGATTGATTACATGGGCGCGCTCCTCCTGGTCACCGGGGTTTCAGCACTCCTCCTCGCAGTTTCTGTATTTGGACCCGATAATGGTTGGTCTTCTCCAAAGACGTATGCTGCTTTTGGAGCATTTGCAGTTCTGTTTCTTCTGTTTTTGCTTCAAGAATCTAAGGCGAAAGAGCCAATTCTTCCGCTCAATCTTTTTAAGAACCACACTTTCTCGATTACCTCGATATTGGCATTCATCATTGGCGCGGGCATGTTTGGCGCAATCATTATGGTGCCTCTCTACCTACAAATTGTTCAAGGTAACTCTGCAACTGCAGCTGGCTTGAAATTGATTCCATTTATGATCGGTATCGTTTCGATGTCTATCTACAGCGGTAAGACAATTTCAAAGCATGGTCATTACAAGCGTTTCCCAATCATCGGCCTCACATTGATGGCGATTGGTATCGGCTTCATGACAACTCTTGGAACCCACACTCCTTACTGGAAGCTTGCAATTTATGCCTGCTTAATCGGAATGGGGCTTGGCTTCTCAATGCAGACGATTGTTATTGCTTTGCAAAACGCAGTTGAATTCAAGGACATGGGTGTTTCAACATCAGCCAATACCTTCTTCCGCTCAGTCGGTGGAACGATTGGTGTGGCACTCTTTGGAACTATCTATGCAAATAAGTTGGCGCGAGAGCTTCCAAAGGCAATCACTCAAGTTGCGACCACTAATCCTGCTGCGATGGCGGGCTTTACACCAGAAAAAGCCGCGCAACTTCGAAACAACACTTCCGTTTTGAAGACGTTTACGCCACAACTTCAAGAAGGCATCATGGGTGCTTTTGTTAAGGGCTTCCATGCAGTCTTTATCTCGGCGCTTCCAGTCATTCTCCTCGGGCTTGCTATCGCATTCTTCTTGCGCGAAGCTCCTTTGAAGACAGGCGCAGCCCATGCTGCGGCACGTGATGAAGCAGCTGGAGAAGCTGTCGGCTAAAAACTCAATTAAAAAAGCCCCACCAATTAAATGGTGGGGCTTTTTTAATTCTTCTTAACGATCGCGAAGTATTGAGAGTAAGCGAATGATTTCAAGGTAGAGCCACACGACAGTCACCATGAGGCCAAATCCGGCGCGCCATGACTCTTCATGAGGGGCTCCTGCGTTGATCATCTTCTGGATTTGATCGAAATCTACAATCAAGAAAAATGACGCTAGCGCTACGCCGCCGACACAAAGAAGCAGACCAATGCCACCGGTGTAGAGACCATAACCTTTACCAACCCCAAAGGCACCGGCAACCATAGAAACAAGTCCGAGAACTAGGTAGCCGATCATGGCACCCATCATTGCTCGTTGGAATTGTGGAGTTACTTTCACGCGACCGCTTCGATACAAGAACAAAACGCCAGCAAATGCTGCAACTGTTCCGATGATTGCTTGTGAAACGATGCCCGGGTAGCGAGTTTCATAAACGTGGCTAAGAACTCCAAGAGCCAAGCCTTCTAAAGCAGCGTACGCAATGGCTAAGGCTGGGCGTACTTTCTTGCTGAATGTATTAATCATTCCGACAACAAAAGCTCCGAGGAAACCAATCATGAGGATGCCGCCGCCGAGATTTGCTGTCCAAGCAAAGCCACCTACTGCAATGAGTACTACAAACAGAATGGTTGTGCGTGCAACAACATCTTCCATAGTCATACGACCAGTTTGAAGACCTGATGCTGGAGGGGCAGCGTAAATTTCTTCAATCGTTGGTTCTTGTTGCGTTACAGCGCCCGAACGAGAATTCCTACTCCCAGGCATTGCAGCATAGCCACGGCTAAGTACTGGATTTGAACTTTGCATTCATTATCTCCGTATTCGATTAAGGATTTGTTGATTGAGATGGATCTGGTTGGAACATCATTCCTGGGCCACCAGGGAAGCCGTTATCGTTCTGATAACCCTGATTTCCATTGTCACTAAATGCGCGGTGATTACCCATTCCCATGTGCCTGAACCCACCTCGTTCAAGACGTCCATCGCCTCCATCATTTGGTCCAGCGGTGATTAGCATCAAGGAAAGCATGGCAATCCAAGCGGCGGTAAGAATTCCACCAATCCATATTGCGGCGATTGCAAATGGGCGACCTGTGAATTTATTTTCCGGATCCGCAATTTGCTTACGCGCTTTGAAGCCTGCAACCCAACCAACGGGCGGCATCAAGACGCTTGTAACCAGTGCAATAACCGTGAGATCGGAAATGCCTGCCTTGCCTTCGTTGCGCTCTTGCTTCGACATTTGAACTCCTAGCTCGTGGGGAATTACTACCTTGCCTGCATAAAGGTTAACAAGCGAACCTGAGAATCCATTCCGGTCTCTCATCTGACCCTAAAAAAAATAAACCCCCTAATTCCTTAGGGGGTTTTCTCTCCGTTTAGCGGAAATGCTTACATTGCTCGCGAAAAAATCTCATCGATTTCTGAGCGTTCGGAAGGTGTCATTGCTGCAGCTTGTAGGCGTTCCCACTCGCGACGGATTTGAGCTTCCTTTAGGCCGGCCGGTG
>JBAXIC010000129.1:0-2702 GCA_037138575.1 Actinomycetes bacterium | reverse complement strand
CGAAGGATGAATCAAAAAACTAACGAACGTGGGATTCCACAAATGGCGTCTTCACCACTTCCACATTGCTCACCCGCCCGCGCACATCAATTGTCAACTCATCGCCTATGGATATATCTGTCGAAATAAGCGCCAAGGCAATTCCTTGTTTCAAAGTCGGCGAAAAAGTTCCGCTGGTTACTATTCCAACGACTTTGCCATCCCCGGTCATTACGTTCATTCCGGCACGAGGGATCCCGCGGTCCTTAGATTTGAGTCCCCTCAATCGCCTGGAAAGTCCATCTCTTTTTAAATTAATAAGCGATTCTTTTCCATTGAAGCCGCTCTTTTCTAGCGCTATAGCCCAGTTTGCACTTGCTTCCAGTGGAGTAATTTCCAATGAAAGCTCATGTCCATGAAGCGGATACGCCATCTCGGTTCGCAATGTGTCTCGTGATCCAAGTCCACATACGCGCCCACCTAGCTCAGTGATTTTTTCGACAAGCAGTTCCCAAAGCGCAAGTGTCGAGCTCCAAGCAGGAACTAATTCGTATCCGAATTCACCTGTGTAACCAGTGCGGCAAACAATGATCTGACCAAGTGCTTGGTAATCCGGCAGAGTTGCAACTGTAAATTCTGTGTAATCAAGGCTTAAGTCCAAGCCAAGGGATTCCATAACTTTTCCACTTAAAGGCCCCTGGACTGCTAATACTCCAAAGCTTTTATGGATGTTCACAACAGCAATACCTGAGGGAGCAGCCTTTGAAATTACATCAAAGACGGCTAAACAGTTTGCTGCATTTGGAATGAGGAAAAGATCTTCTTCAGATTTTCTGTAAACAATCAGATCATCAATGACTCCACCTTTTTCATTGCAGAGGAGGTTATATTGAGAGCTTCCATTTGAAATCTTGCTCAAATCATTCGTGACGATTCCATTCAAGAAATCAATCGCACCGGGCCCGGTTATGCCAATTTTTCCAAGATGCGACACATCAAAGATGCCAACTCTCTCGCGAACGGAAGCGTGCTCGGCCAGTACTCCCCCAGCTTGTTCGCCCACCATCACCTTTGGGTATTCGATTGGCATATCCCAGCCACCGAAGTCCGCCATTTTTGCTCCTGCATCGACATGCCACTGATAAAGGGGTGAGGTGTTTTCCATACTTGAAACTTATCAAATGAATGAGAGGATTCAGCAATGGCAACCCTTAAAACATCAGAAGATCAAAAGTCAGAGATTCTTGTAATTGGCCTCTCCTCAAAAGATGGAAAGCTGAGCATTGAATCTGGCTCGACACTTGTTAATACAAAAGCCTTGCAATCTGCACTGGCAGACTTGGGCGCCACAGGAAAAGCAGAAGAAGTGTTAAAAATAACTTCAGGCTCATCTCCACGTTTGATTGTGACTACGGGCTTGGGAGAAAGTCGAAGTGATTACCCTGCAGAGACCCTTCGCCGAGCAGCAGGCGCTGCAACTAGGGAAATCGCTGGACACCAAAATGTAGATTTTGCGCTCCCTCACAAGAGCACCGAACAATTTGCTGCCATTGCAGAGGGAATTGCTCTTGGCGCTTACAACTTCACCGATTTTCGCTTTGCTTCTCTTGCCGAGCAAAAGAAGCCGTTAGTTCAAGGAACAGTCCTTTCAAAGATCGGAAATTCCAGCGAAGCAAAGAACGCACTCAGGCGCGCAAATACTCTTGCCGTTCATACCCACTTGGTGAGAAATTTGGTGAATACCCCACCTAGCCACTTAACTCCGGCTTCCTTTTCAGATCAAATGAAGAAATTGGCAACAAAACTTGGCGTTAAGGCAGAAATTTTTTCGGAAGCAGCACTTAAAAGTAAGGGCTTTGGTGGAATTAGTGGAGTTGGTCAGGGTTCGGCAAATCCACCACGCCTACTTCATCTTTCATACAAACCGGCAACCGGTAAACCAAAAGCGCGTATCGCTTTGGTTGGCAAGGGAATCACTTTTGATAGTGGCGGCCTCGCGCTAAAACCGGCGGCAGGTATGGAAGCAATGAAGTGCGATATGGCTGGCGCTGCTGCAATTGTTGCAACGATTCTTGCTGCTGCGGAATTGAAATTACCTGTGGCAGTTGATGGTTGGGCCGCGCTTGCTGAAAATATGGTGAGCGACACCGCCCAACGTCCAAGTGATGTAATCACAATTTACGGTGGCAAAACCGTTGAAGTATTGAATCCGGATGCAGAAGGTCGATTGGTATTGGCAGATGCTTTGGTTAAAGCGCAAGAAGTTGGGAAGAAGGCTGGAGGACTCGACGCTCTCATCGATGTTGCCACACTTACTGGAGCACAGGGCATCGCGCTTGGAAATCGCACTAGCGCCGTTATGACAAACAACGATGCGTTGTCGGCAAAGTTCCTTGATGCTGCGCGTAAAAGTGGTGAGCTTTTCTGGCCAATGCCACTTCCCGATGAACTACGTTCAACTCTCGATTCGGCCGTTGCTGATCTTGGAAATATTTCAAACAAAAAGGATCGACAAGCCGGCATGCTAATCGGAGGTGTCTTCCTTCGGGAGTTCGTGGAGCCAACCGTTCCGTGGATCCACCTAGATATTGCATCACCGGCTTATAACGAGGCGGCGCCACATGGCTACACACCGGTCGGGGGCACAGGGGTCGCCGTAAGGTCACTTCTCACACTTCTAGAGTCCTTTTAGCTCCATAGGCTGTATCGCGGAGCACATTTTC
>JBAXIC010000128.1:0-2713 GCA_037138575.1 Actinomycetes bacterium | reverse complement strand
TTCTTCCGTGGACAAGATCACCCAGGTGGCGGAGATCAAATCTTTTTCCAGGGGCATGCAAGTCCTGGGATGTATGCACGTGCATTTCTTGAAGGTCGATTAACCGAACATCAGCTAGATGGATTCCGCCAAGAGCTCTCACATGAAGGTGGCGGACTCTCTTCTTATCCTCACCCACGTTTGATGCCAGATTTTTGGCAGTTCCCAACCGTATCGATGGGTATCGGGCCAATCAACGCAATTTACCAAGCGCGCTTTAACCGTTATTTGCATAACCGCGGAATCAAGGACACCAGTGACCAACGCGTTTGGGCATTTCTTGGTGATGGTGAAGTTGATGAAGTCGACACATTAGGTGCAATTGGTTTAGCAACGCGTGAAAAACTAGATAACTTAACTTTTGTCGTTAACTGTAACTTGCAACGTCTTGATGGTCCCGTACGTGGTAACGGAAAGATTATTCAAGAGCTTGAATCAATCTTTGGTGGCGCGGGTTGGAATGTTATTAAAGTTGTATGGAGTCGCGATTGGGATCCACTCTTAGCCCAAGATCGTGAAGGCGCGCTAGTTAACTTAATGAACAAAACACTTGACGGCGATTATCAGACATTTAAAGCTGAATCAGGTACGTATGTTCGTGAAAATTTCTTCGGTCGCGATCCACGCACCGCTGCGATGGTTGCAGACTGGAGTGATGAAAAGATTTGGAGTCTAAAGCGCGGCGGGCATGACTATCACAAGCTCTTTGCGGCTTACACGGCAGCTACTCAAAACAATGGTCGCCCAACAGTTATCTTGGCTAAGACAATTAAGGGATGGACACTTGGCTCAAGCTTTGAAGGTCGTAACTCAACTCACCAGATGAAGAAGATGTCTCTTGAAGACATTATGCAGTTCCGCGACACATTGCATCTTGATATCCCAGATGAGAAGTTAGATAAGTACTTACCTCCTTATTACAAGCCAGCCCCAGATTCTCCTGAGGCGCAATACCTCATTGAACGGCGCGCAGCTTTGGGAGGCTCTATTCCTCGCCGCCGTGCAATTTCTCGTCCACTTGCTCAGCCTGATGACTCTGTATATGAATCAGTAAAGCGCGGTTCGGGCCAACAAGAGATCGCAACCACAATGGCCTTTGTTCGAATGCTTAAAGATTTAGTGAAAGATCCTGGACTTGGTTCGCGAATTGTTCCAATTATTCCTGATGAAGCACGAACATTCGGAATGGACTCATTGTTTCCAACGCTTAAGATTTATTCTCCTAACGGTCAGCAATATGCCGCGGTCGATCGCGAGTTAATGCTCTCGTACAAGGAATCAACCTCGGGTGTTATTTTGCATGAGGGAATTAACGAAGCCGGCTCTGTCGCTTCATTTACTGCTGTTGGTTCTTCGTATTCAACACATGACGAACCAATGATTCCTATGTACATCTTCTACTCAATGTTTGGTTTCCAGCGTACAGGCGATGCATTCTGGGCAGCAGCTGACCAGTTAGTGCGTGGTTTTGTAATTGGGGCAACTGCTGGACGAACAACACTTAATGGCGAAGGCTTGCAACATGAAGATGGACATTCACCACTTCTTGTATCAACTAACCCAGCAGTGGTTGCTTATGATCCAGCATTTGCTTTTGAATTAGGACATATCGTTAAAGATGGTCTGCGTCGAATGTATGGTGAAAATAGTGAGAATGTTTACTACTACCTCACTGTTTATAACGAGCCTTACATGCATCCAGCTGAGCCAGAAAACCTCGATGTCGCAGGTTTGCTCAAGGGAATCTATCTTTATTCACCTGCAGCAAATACTCGTAAAAAATCTGCGCAAATTCTAGCTTCTGGTGTTGGAGTTAACTGGGCGCTTAAGGCTCAACAACTTCTTGCAGATGACTGGGGCGTTAATGCCTCAGTCTGGTCTGTAACTTCTTGGAATGAGCTTCGCCGTGATGGTCTTTCAACTGATCGTCATAACTTGCTTAATCCAAAAGATAAACGTCGTGCCTACATTTCAAAGAAGTTAGATGGTCACAATGGACCTGTCATTGCTGTCAGCGATTACATGAGAGCCGTACAAGATCAAATCGCACCATGGATCGAAGCGCCTTACTACTCATTAGGCACGGATGGATTCGGTCTATCTGATACACGCGGAGCTTTGCGACGTCACTTCAAGGTTGATGCAGAATCAATTGCAGTTGCCGTGTTGCAGCAACTTTGTAACCAAGGAGAAATCAAGGAAAGCATTGTCATAAAGGCGATGGAAAAGTATCGTATCCATGATGTCTCAGCTGCAGATGCTGGCAATACCGAAGGCTCAGGTTGATCTCACGAATTCCAATTAGCGATATCTCCCCCGCGGTTTACTTCGGGGGAGAATTTCTACCTGTCAAAGCAATCCCAGGGGAAACGATCCAAGTCAGTGCAACTGCGGTAATTGAAGGTCACGAAAAACTTAGTGCCCAAGTTGTGTTGCATGATTTAAAAGGAAAAGTTGTTTCTCGCGGTGATATGCATGAAGTATGGCCCGGGACTAACCGTTATGAAGGTTCAATCACAATTCCTTCTGAAGGTGATTTTTTTTATACGATCGAAGCCGATAGCACCTCGCAATATCGCACGGTTTATGGTTCCACTGAAAAATATCCTGTTCGCGCCGATCGCGAACGCGCACTTGTCGGATCTTGGTATGAGTTCTTTCCACGAAGTGAAGG
>JBAXIC010000127.1:0-2723 GCA_037138575.1 Actinomycetes bacterium | reverse complement strand
GCTAGCCACTACACAATGGCGGAACCCGTATTCTCCCTCATAAATGGGGATGGTTATGACCACATTGCCTAACTTTTATGAGATTACTTTTGCCCCTGGAACTGGGCCATAGGCACGCACAACACTTCCAACTACACCGCTTGCGGTTAAGGCAACAGTTAAATCCAGGCCAGCTTCCTCATCAGCGACTAAAAATGCAACGGTTGGGCCAGATCCTGAAACCAGCGCTCCGAGTGCTCCGTACTCCTGACCTACATCTAGAACTAATCGAAGTGCAGGGCGCAATGAGCATGCCGCTGGTTGTAAATCATTTACTAGTGCGCCACCAACTGATTCGGCATCGGCTGCAAGCAAGGCCTGCATTAAAGCTTCATTTGTCTGAGGTTCAACGATTTCAAGTCCAGTGCGTAAACGATCGCACTCGTTATAAACGGCAGGTGTAGATAATCCATGTGTAGAAAGCGCTAAAACCCAGTGATACGTACCGCGAGAAAGCGCTGAAGTTAGTTGATCACCATGTCCAGTTCCGATGGCCGTCCCACCATTTAACATAAAGGGAACATCGCTTCCAAGTTTTGCCGCGATATCTGTCATTTCTTCGCGGCTCATTCCAAGTGAATATAAATAATCGATAGCAACGATTGTTGCCGCCGCATCGGCACTTCCGCCAGCCATTCCGCCTGCAACTGGAATAGATTTCTTTATCTCAATGTGAGCATCGATTTCAAAATCATATTCTTGTGCCAATAGTGCTGCAGCTTGCGCCGCTAAATTATTTGAATCAGCTGGAACACCATGAGTTTGTTCGCCGACAATTGAAACTGTTACACCTGATTTTGGTTGCGTAAGTGTCAATGTAATCTCATCGTAAATTGAGATCGCTTGAAAGACTGAAACAAGATTATGAAATCCATCTGCTTCACGAGGGCCAACTGAGAGTTGAAGGTTGACCTTTGCGGGCACTCGAACGGTCACACTCTTTACTGGCATGAGTCGACCTTAATGTGTTCGTTAGAAAATGTCAGGTGCAACTGCTGCGATGGCGCAAAAGCTCTCGATTTCTAAAGCTTCACCACGAAGTGTGGGGTCGATTTTTGCGCGAATAAGAATCGCTTCGGCCGCCGATGATGAGCCATATAGGCTAGAAAGGGCTGAGCGCAGCATCTTTCGGCGTTGAGCAAAAGCTGCATCAATAATCGTAAAGACCTTTCGACGTAGATCCTCATCTCCGGGGGTCTTTCTGCGCGTAAATGAAACTAACTTTGAATCAACATTTGGTGCTGGCCAAAATACAGATCGAGAAACTGAACCGGCGCCTTTTACTTCGGCCCACCATGCAGCTTTTACCGACGGGATTCCATAATCTTTTGTGCCTGGTTTTGCCGCTAATCGATCAGCAACTTCAGCCTGCACCATTACAACACCAGTACGAAGACTTTGAAACTTTTCGAGCATGTGAAGTAACACTGGTACAGAGACGTTATAAGGAAGGTTTGCTACAAGCACTGTTGGGTCAGTGGGCAGAGTTTGTATCGATAATGCATCTTTATTGAGCACCGTGAGGTTTTCCGGGTGGGCAAAGTGATTGGCAACTGTTTTAGGAAGTTGCTCAGCTAACCGTGGATCAATCTCGACTGCCACAACCGATTGCGCACTTTCGAGCAAAGCCAAAGTGAGCGAACCTAATCCTGGACCGATCTCTAACGCGATATCGGTTGAACCAACAGCGGCAATGCGAACTATCTTTGTGCAAACATTTGAATCAATAACAAAGTTTTGACCAAGTGATTTCGATGGCTTTAAATCTAACGCTGCCGCTAATTCACGAATCTGTGCTGCACCTAATAAAGTCATGATGCAAAAGAACCAAAGAGGCGCTCAGCATTATTACCAAGTGCAGTTGCTAATTCGCCAAGGTCAGCATCACGTTCGGTGGCCATTGCCCGAACAATATTTGCGATTTGTGCAGGAGTATTAAGGGCTCCGCGATGTGGCATTGGTGCTAAAAACGGTGAATCAGTTTCGACCAGCAACTGTTGGATAGGAACAATCTTTACGGCATCTCTTAACGCTGGTGCATTTTTAAAAGTTAACGTGCCAGCAAAGGAAAGAACATAACCGCGCTCAATACATGTCTTTGCCATCGCTAAATCACCTGAAAAGCAGTGAAAGATAACCTTTTCAGGAGCTCCTACTTCAAGCAGTACAGATAAGACATCCTCATGTGAATCACGATCATGAATAACAAGTGCCTTATTAGTCTTCTTGGCTAATTCAATATGCCACTTGAAGGATTCTTGTTGGCGCGCACGAAGTTCAGGAGGTGTGCGGAAATAATCAAGACCAGTTTCGCCAATTGCGCGCACACGTGGATGTTGAGCTAACTTCTCAATAATTGCCCAGTCGGCCTCTAAATCTTTTACAACGGGAGCTTCATTAGGATGAAGGGCAACTGCTGCAAGTACTGAGGTATTCCATTTTTCTGCAGCTGCTACACACCATGCAGATTGTTCGGCTGAATATCCGACCTGAACAATTCGATCGACATTTACAGATTTAGCTTCGGCAATTACTTGGGCAACTTCATCTGAATCAGGGGCGGTGTCGGTGATGATCTCCATGTGAGCATGCGCATCAACCGTTGGAACTGGAAGTGGTTCCGGCAAAGGTGCGCGAGGACGATCAATATCGCGATTGTGGCGATCAGCCATTGTGTTTAAGCG
>JBAXIC010000126.1:0-2759 GCA_037138575.1 Actinomycetes bacterium | reverse complement strand
TTTTCATCAATGGCATCAAGAAGCTGCGCAGTTATGCGTTCGACCGCTGGACGCATTCCCTCAATCTTGTTGCGATTAAATGCTTTGGCAACTAAAGAACGTAATCGCGTGTGCTTAGGTGGTTCGCTATCCAAAATAGAATCAGAGTGAAGCCAGTTAAAAGTTTCCCATTCAAACTCTGGTGTCTTATCTTTAAAAATTCTCCCTAAGGATTTATTTCTAAAAACATCATTAGCATCGCTATGTCGGGCAGCCAAAAAAATCTGCATTTGATCATGCCAAACAGGTTTACCCTCAAGACGTAAGGATTTAAGCGCTTCGTATGGGTCGGCTACAAAAGCTGGGTCGTTAAAATCAATCATTATTCAGCAGAGATTTTCGCATATCCAGGTTTGATTATGTTTTCAATAATCTTTAATCGATCTGGGTAGGGAATAAAAGCGCTCTTCATCGCATTGATTGTGACTCGTTGCAGTTCTGCAAAGTCCCAGTTGAAGGCCTTGACCGCTTCTTCCATCTCAAATGACATAGATGTTTGGCTCATTAAACGATTGTCGGTGTTGAGAGTGACTCTAAAACGCAGGCGGGCTAATGCGCCGATGGGATGTTCGGCGTAACTCTTTGCCGCACCTGTTTGAAGATTTGATGTTGGACAAAGCTCTAAAGGAATTCGACGATCTCGAACGTAGGAGGCTAACTGGCCTAACTTAGGTTCGGGGCCGGAAAAATCTATGTCATCGATAATTCTTACGCCATGCCCTAAACGTTCGGCACCACACAACTGAATCGCTTCCCAAATTGATGGGAGTCCATAAGCTTCTCCGGCATGAATCGTGAAATGTGCATCCTCTTTACGCAAATAATCAAATGTCTCTTTTTGATCACTCGGTGGAAATCCATCTTCAGGTCCTGCGATATCAAAACCTACAACTCCTTGATGGCGATATTTAACAACCAACTCTGCAACTTCTTGTGAATGTTTATTTTGTCGCATTCCGCAAAGAAGTGAAAAAACCTGAATTTCATGACCTTCTGCTTTGGCTTCTGCCATTCCCTGTTTGTAACCCTCGATGGTCGCTTCGACAACATCGGCCATTGAGAGGCCTTTTTCGGTAAAGAGCTCAGGAGCTCCACGAACTTCTGCATAAACAACTCCGTCTCGTGCAAGATCCAAAGCGCATTCACGTGCAACGCGAATAACATCTTCACGGCGTTGCATGACTGCAATGGTGTGAGAAAAAGTCTCTAAGTAGCGAACTAAGGATCCAGAATCACATGACTCACGAAACCAGGTAGCAAGCTCTGTTGCATCATGAGTAGGTAGCGCGGTGTAGCCGATCTCTTTCGCGATGTCGATAATTGTTTGCGGGCGCAATCCACCATCTAGATGGTCATGCAATAGAACCTTCGGAACGCGCTTAATCTGCGCTGGTGATGGTGTGCTTGTAAGGCTCAACGTATGGCTCTCAATCAGTAATTCGTGCGACTACAAGTGGCAATCTATCTATTTTCCCACCTTTTTCTAAATCGCCAATGGTCACAGAATCAGTCAGCGACTCCTGCGCGCGAGCAAAAGCGGCCGGAGTATCTGTATGCAATGTATACAGCGGAGCACCAGCCACCACGGAATCCCCTGGTTTAGCGTGAATTTCAATACCCGCACCGGCCTGAACAGCCTCGCCCTGGCGAGAACGTCCAGCGCCTAAACGCCAAGCAGCCATACCAACTTTCATCGCATCCATCGAAAGAATCGTTCCACTGCTGGTGGCCGTGACAACGAGATTCTCTTTGGCCGTTGGAAGTTTGGCATCGGGATCTCCACCTTGTGCAGAAATCATTTGGCGCCACGAATCCATAGCTTTTCCATTTTTTAATGCATCGGCTGGATCGACATTGGTTATTCCTACTGCTTCTAGCATTTCACGTGCAAGTAAAACCGTTAGCTCGACGATATCGGCTGGACCGCCACCTGCAAGAACTTCTACAGATTCACGAACCTCAAGTGCATTTCCTGCAGTTAATCCAAGTGGAATATCCATGGCGGTTACTAAGGCGATTGTTTTTACCCCTGCGCGTTTGCCAAGTCCCACCATTACATGAGCAAGCTCTTTAGCTTTCTCTGGATCACTCATAAACGCTCCAGCACCAGTTTTTACATCTAATACAAGTGCGCTTGTTCCTTCGGCAATTTTCTTGCTCATAATCGAAGATGCAATCAACGGAATCGCTTCTACTGTTGCCGTCACATCGCGCAGCGCATAAAGTTTTTTATCTGCCGGTGCTAAACCAGCTCCTGCTGCACAAATAACTGCGCCACAATCTTGCAATACTTTTAGCATCTCTTCATTTGATAACGAGGCGCGCCAGCCTGGAATTGATTCCAACTTGTCCAAAGTCCCACCAGTGTGGCCAAGTCCGCGGCCTGATAACTGTGGAACAGCGGCTCCACATGCAGCAACTAACGGTGCAAGTGGCAAAGTAATTTTGTCGCCGACTCCACCGGTTGAATGTTTATCTACAGTTGGTCGTGACAACGCCGACCAGTTCATACGTTCGCCGCTATTTATCATTGCATCGGTCCAACGCGAAATTTCGCGCAGTTCCATACCATTGAGCAAAATTGCCATTAACAATGCCGACATTTGTTCGTCAGCGACAACCCCGCGTGTATATGCATCAATAATCCAGTCGATCTGAGGATCGGTTAATGAATGTTTATCTCGCTTTGCAGCGATAACTTCAGCTGCTGAAAAAGCCTC
>JBAXIC010000125.1:0-2803 GCA_037138575.1 Actinomycetes bacterium | reverse complement strand
GTTGCAAGGGTTGCAAGGGAGACTAAAACCGTTTCCCAACCAACAAAGATTAGATAAGAGAGTGCACCTGGGACGATGTTTCCTTTTACTCCAAAGGCTGCACGGGACAAGATCATTGTTGGTGCATTTGATTTTTTACCGGCAAGTGAACTCACTCCCACGACCAAAAAGGACAAAACCGTTCCGATAATGGCAGCGAATGTTGCCTGTCTAAAGGAGATTCCAAAACCTAGAAAGAAGGCGCCATACGAGAGCGCTAGTAATGAAACATTTGCTCCACACCATGGCCAAAACAGAGATCGGGCGTTACCGGTGCGCTCTGATTCTTGAATCAGATTGGGTCCATTGAGCTCTAATTCAAAAATAGGCATTGCGCGAGTCTACTTCTTTCGACGCCTTTCATAGATGAACCAGATGCCAATCACCGCAAATCCAACACCAAATTGAATGAAATGATCGGTATGACGCTGAAAAAAATTGTGGTGACTATGTTCGTCAACGAGCACTGAAACATCGGTGGCATCTGAGGTTGGTGTAACCGTTGGAGTTGGCGAAACCGCTGCCTTGGTTTCTTGCGCTTTAGCTTTTGTAGTTGCTCTAGGCGAAGCAGGTGTTGCCTCCACAGAGCCAGTTAAAACAGTAAACACGATTGAACCCTCGACTGGGTGGCCATCTTCAGATACAACTCGATAGGTTGCCGTCATTTTTCCATTTGACGTAGTGTCAATAATCGACGCAATAATTCGCGCACCAGCAACAATTGCGGGAGTTTCTTGCAGCTGTTTTCCTGTTGCATCTTTTACGATTAAGGAATTTACGTCTGCACCTTCTAACACCGTTAAGCTGCCATCGAATTCAATCCACACTTGGGTCGGCATTGTCGTTAAGACCGCATTGTTTCTTGGAAATGTGGCAGTGGTTTGAGCATGTGCCCATGCACCAGGGATTTGAAGAAACAGGAGACCAACAAGTACTGCGATCGACATGAATACTTTTCTCATTGGTCCCCTGTTTTCCCTCGCGGATTAACTAACGATTACAGCGTTGTTGTAACTGACGGAGCTGGACCCCACTCAATAGTTGGCTCTGTTGCCTTTGTTGTGGCATCAGTAATCTGCCAATTCAAATAGAGCGGCAGCTTGCTTCCATCTGCTTGAGGGGCATAGCAAATTTGAGTAGTTTTAAATGGAACAACTTGAGGAGTTTTATCCCATTTCACTTTCAAGCCAAAGTCAAAGAAGGTTCCATCATCAATGACCCAAGACTTCGCTTTCGCTGTCCAAGTCACTGTGTAGTAATCTGGCACCTGATTAGCATCAACAGTTGTTGATGCAACTACGGATGTCTTGAAACCATGTATGAACTCTGGAGTTGGCTTCCCAGCAGTCTTTGGAACTGTAACGATAAAGACAGAAGTGCCGTACTTCATCTCTTTATACGTACACCCATGACCTAGGCTCAAATAAATACGACTGGATTGCCCAGCTTGAAGCGTGTTACCTCTTGTCTGAGTACCAACGTGGGCAGATGCTGGATAAACACCAACACCCATAATCAGAGCCAGAGCAGATAGAACGATTGTTAATTTCTTTTTCATAAGTGATCCCTTAAATTGTAAATGGAATCCGCTCAATAAGCAGCCGAAAAATAACCTCGCGGGTTTAGTTACTTTTATGCAGCTGCTAGAAAAGGTGGTGCGCGATCAGATAAATGCCGCAGCCTATTGTGGGATTTGTTGCAACATTGTGTATGAAAGCAATCTTGAGACAATCTCTGGACAAGAGTTATATGTGTAAAAGTAAATGTTGGACGTATGTAGATTCCAACTCGATCAACAATCTCTTCGAAATGTCGAACTAGATGATAAGAAATTAGCAACGCCATCACGTGCGCTACTGACATGCGGCCATCGCTGCGAGAAATTCCAAATGAGGCATGGCCAAATAGTTGAAATATAAGTAGTAGTGCAGCCAGCGTCGGCCCACTAAATTCTTTTGGGTTCTTGATGAAGAAAATTGCCGCGCTTGAAAAAAACACGAGTGGAGCAAACCAATTGATTGTTATTTCTCCCCCACCTAACAAGTGGGCCATGACCATACTCAATGTGCAGACCGATGCCAGAACCGTTGATCGGATGGCGCGGTTGAGCATCATCGCAGGAGTTTAATCAAGAAAGAAGTCGAGAAGGAAGTCTTTAGAGATGGAATTCCTGGTGTGTCCTTTTTCTGCATTCTCAGCCGTCTTTGCCATTCGGCTACTTCTTAAAACGCCTAACAATGACTGCTAGAGCGCCAAGCAATATCAATCCACCCAGCCCATTGAGTAACAAATTACTGCCACTCTCTTCAGAAATTCCATTAGCTTCTTCGGCGGTTTCCTCACTACCAGCACTTGTAATTGTTGGCGTTTGCCCAACGGTAAAACTGTAATCACCCTCAACAGGGTGACCGTCTTCAGAGACAACTCGATAATGAACTGAAACTAATCCCGTTACATCCGTTAGTTGGAGCCGGTTTGAAATCTTTGTACCCTCAACGACAGATACTGGATCTGAAATAACCTGCCCTTGATCATCAGTCACGGTTATTGAATTAACTGTGGCATTTCCCAAAGTTTGAAGTTTTCCATCAAATTCAAGGGACACAACTGTTGGTGCAGCTATTACCGTCGAATCTGCCGCTGGTGTCGCTTGAGTAATTTCGCCATGTGCAAAAGCATTTACGGGAGATGCAAGGAGCAAAGCAGTGCAAAGGATGATGATCTTCTTAATCATTTGTGAATCCTAATCTAGAAAGAAATCGAG
>JBAXIC010000124.1:0-2911 GCA_037138575.1 Actinomycetes bacterium | reverse complement strand
GTCACACAGTTGAATGCCATTGTCGTTGCCCGTTCGGCTTTTAACTCATCAATGAACTATGAATCAGTAATGATTTTTGGCAAAGCTCGCGCACTTAAAGAAGATGAAAAGGAAGTTGCCTTAGAGCGAATCACGACCAAGTTAGTTCCAGGGCTTTGGGAATACGGCCGAGCGATGACGAAGAAGGAATCCGCGGCAACCATGATTGTTGAATTATCACTGGATAAGATTTCAGCTAAAGCGCGTGCGGGGGAGCCTTCCGATGACGATGAGGACTTAACTCTTGGTCTTTGGGCTGGAATTATTCCGCTCAAAAGCGTTCAAGGAGCCGCAATTACTGCGACAAATGCAGCTGGAATAGCCGTGCCATCACACCTTCTTTAAGTTAGCCAAACGCTCAAGAATCGGTGGGTGTGAATAATGCACCGCAACATAAACTGGATGCGGGTTTAAATTGCTTAAAGACTCGCGGGATAGTTTCTTTAGCGCGTCATGCATATGTTCGCGTGCACCTAGATAAGTATCGATTGAATACTGATCTGCTTGATATTCATTACGGCGTGAAAATGAGTTATTAATTAATCCCAGCACTGTTGAAACGGGAGTGAAAAGTAGGAAGAAGGCAAGCATTGATAGATGAAAACTTGGCACATCCGAGCCAAGAGCTTTGGAAAGATTTGGATTTCCAAGCAACCAACCCATTAAGGCAAGGACTACAAGAGTTTGTACATTGCTAAAAATAAACATTGTGTAAACATGCTTACGCTTGTAGTGACCAACTTCGTGAGCAAGCACCGCAACAGTTTCTTCAACAGTTAGTTTTTCAATCAATGTGTCGTACAGACCGATAATTTTTACTTTGCCCATTCCAGAAAAGAACGCGTTGAGTTTTGTTGAGCGCTTAGAAGCATCCATCTCGTATAACTTCGATAGAGGGAATCCTTGAGTTTGGCAATACGCTTCAACCGCGCTCCTAAGTTCGCCATCTGGCAGTGGCTTTAATTTATTAAACATGGGCAAGAAGATTCGTGTTCCGTAGATAAACATAAATAATGAGATAACAACAAATAGGACCCAAGCCACAATCCAGAATTGACTTTGCAGTTCTTGATAAATCCAAGCGACTGCATAAATCACGGGTAATCCCAGAGCTAAAGAAATAAGAAATTGCTTAACGCTATCTTGGAAAAATAACTTCTTAGTTGATTTATTAAAGCCAAACTTTTCTTCGATTACAAAAGTCGAGTAGTAACTTGAAGGTAGATTTGTAACTGTTGAAATAACAATCAATATTCCAATAAAAAGTACGGTAATCAGTAAGTTGTTGCTAAATCGATCCCGTAATTGTGCATCTAACCAGGCAAACCATCCCAAAATTATGGCGGCCAAGATGACTACTGTGCTGATCACATTGGTCAGCATTTCAAAACGGTAATTGGCTGTGCCATAAGCCATCGATTTCGCATATTCCTCTGGGTTGAAGATCTCAGCACCTTCTGCACTTAGCGGCTGCTCCTTTTGGCGCTCATTGAGATAGTTAAGGACCATTCCAACACTGAAATCAATGAGTACAAAAGAGACAATCCCTAGGAGCAATAGATCTGACGTAGTCATGTATTTCCTTATCCCTTTATCAATGCACTGAGCGCAATTTCAACCATTGTGTTTAATGATTTTTCACGATCAATTGCTGACATTGATTCATGAGAGATTATATGGTCAGAGACCGTAAGAATTGAAAGTGCGCGGCGTTGTTTACGTGCTGCGATGGAATACAGCTGACTAGTTTCCATTTCAACACCAAGCACACCGTGGTGAATGAGTTTATGCATGGCATCTGTTTCGTCATAGAAATAATCCATCGAGGCAACTCCACCGATATGAATATTTGGAAGTTTGCTCGACGCTTCATAGGCAGCACGTAATAGTTCAAAATCTGCATGTGGAGCGAAATCTAAACCGTTAGTAAATCTCCGATTTATATTTGAATCTGTTGAGGCGGTCATTGCGAGTATGACATCACCGATTTTTGTTTTCTCTAGAAGTGCTCCGCATGTTCCGATTCGAATTGCAGTTTGCACATCAAAGTGATCAAAAAGTTCTGTCACATAAATTGAAATTGAAGGTAATCCCATTCCGGTGCCTTGAACAGAAATCTGTTCACCTTTATATGTACCGGTGTAACCAAACATATTTCGAACTGCGTTGTACTGTTTTACATTTTCTAAATAGTTTTCTGCAATCCATTTCGCGCGTAAAGGATCACCAGGAAGAAGGATGCGTTCGGCGACTTCGCCTTTTTCTGCAGATATGTGTGGTGTGCTCATTAACTCAGCCAACCACAAATGCTTGTAGGAGTACCCTTTCCATCATGGCGATTTTGGTGATAAATGGGCAGGAGTTGAGCCTAAAACTGAGCATTCTCGAGCAGATAGCTGCTTTTTGGCCGGCCCCTCGAGCCAATCTGGAGCAACTCGTATCTGTCGAGTTTGTCGAGGTACTTTGGAGCTCGGCAGTTCTTAAAGGGGTGCGAGCCCCGGGCACAGGAATCCCCTATGTAGTCATGATTGGGGTCATGCGCAGGCTCAAAAGCCGGGATTTCTGTGTAATTAAGCGTAAAAAGCCTGGCGTAATCCTGGGTTTCTCCTCTGGGCCTTTCAAACGCTGGATATACACTCTCGAGGGATCGCGACACGCCGAAGAGCAACTTCTTGAGGCTTTGCCCCACATTGCCGGCCAAAAGGAGTAAAAGGGCGGATTTGCCTCGCATCAACTCTCTGGGCTACCCTTCACGTCTGCTCTTTTTGAGAGCGCAAGTTGCTTGTGCTGCACAATAAGTTGAAAAACTATTTGCAACATCTATGCGAAACGGGTGCAACACACCCGACCGCGTGGGTCGGCAATTGAGCGT
>JBAXIC010000123.1:0-2957 GCA_037138575.1 Actinomycetes bacterium | reverse complement strand
AATGAAGATAGGAATGCACCTCAGGCAGATCGCGCGCAATAAAGAGGCGATCCACGTAGACCGAGTTACCTGCCAAAGGAGACTTTCCGGCCCCCGGTGCATATTTATTAAGGTATTCAAGAATCTTGGCTGAAGCCTCCTCCAGGGAGACGCCATGTGGAATTTCAGTGATGAGCCCAGAGGCGGTATGCATCTCCCGAACAAAATCATTCATCCCGTCGAGCTTCTCTTGAGAAGTCTTGACCACGAGGTCGACGCCTTCGCCAAGGACGTTTAATTGTGAATCGGTCACGAGAACTGCGATCTCAACCAGGGCATCGCTTTCGATGCTTAGTCCAGTCATTTCGCAGTCAACCCAGATGAGATTTGGGAGTTCGGAGGCCATGTGCCCACCCTAAGGCAGAGTCCCGTCTTTTCACCATTCGTTCACCTTCTGTTAACTAATGAGCCAACTTCTAACCCCCAAGTAAGGGGAGTATCTGCACGTGAGTTCAGCCCAAGTAACCGAGCGCCAAGCGCTTCCTGAAAAGCGAGTCATCACCACCAGGCCTCGTCTTTCTGATCGAATTTTTCGCGGCATTGTTACGGGCGGCGGTTTGTCTTCATTATTAATTCTTGGCCTTATTTTGGCATTCTTACTTTATAACGGCTTCGACACATTTAGACAGCAGGGCATCCACTTTTTAACGTCTAGCAATTGGCAAGCAGTTGTGTCAGATGCAGGAAAGGTTGACATTGCGAATTCGCATTTCGGAATCGCCGCAATGCTTATCGGAACTTTAATTCTTTCATTTATTGCCGTAGCTGTCGGAGTTCCAATTAGCGTTGGCGCAGCAATCTATTTAACTTTCTACGCCCCAAACTCAATAAAAAAGATAATGGTCACTGCAATCGATTTAATGGCAGCTTTTCCATCTGTTCTTTTCGGTCTCTGGGGATTTTTTGTGCTTGAAGGCTCAGCGGAATATTGGGCTAAATTAATTCACAAGTACCTTGGGTGGATCCCACTCTTCAAATTAGATGCGCCGTATGTAAACCGCTCTCCATTTATTGCAGGACTCGTGCTTGCAATCATGATTATTCCAATTGTTACTTCTATTTCTCGTGAAATTTTTTCACAAACACCTCTTGACCGAATTCAGGCTGCATATGCCTTGGGCGGTACTCGCTTTGCGATGCTCCGTGCAGTGGCCTTTCCATACGCGCGCTCAGGAATTGTCGGTGGCGTTATGTTGGGCCTCGGTCGCGCAATGGGTGAAACCGTAGCCGTTTACACAGTCTTGAATATCGTTTACCAAGTCAACTGGCACATTTTGTTTAGCGCAGGTGGAAATGTCGCCTCGATGATTTTATTGAAATTTGGTGAAGCGAGTCCATATGAAATTAAGGCGCTTATGGCAGCCGGACTCGTTTTGTTCATTTTAACTCTTATCGTCAACTCCCTTGCGAACCTAATTGTTACTCGCACTGGAAAGAGTGGCCGCTAATGACAATTGAGACTTCAGTTCCTCAAGCAACTCCACGTAAGCCATGGAGCGCAACTCCTCGTGACCGCATAAACACAGGATTAGTCCTACTTGGGGCAATCGTTTTTTCATTCGCTGTGGTTGCAGTGACCCCAATGAAAGGCAAGCTTGCATACTTTGCGATGTTCTTCATTGCCTATTTGGTGCTTGAGTATGTAGTCAATTACTTGAAAGCAGGTCGCCCTGCGGCGGTTGATTCTCTTTTCCGAGGGTTAGTCACAATGGCCATTGCCGCCGCTGTCACTCCGATCGCAAGTATCTTGATAACGGTATGGCTGCGCGGACATCATGGACTTCATCTTTCACTCTTCACAAGCGATATGCGTTCGAATGCATTCACAGACCCAGTCAGCCAAGGCGGTTTGGTTCACGCAATAATTGGAACATTTCTCTTGGTTGTATTTGCAATGATAATTAGCGTCCCTATTGGAATTTTGACTGCAATCTATTTAACAGAAATTCGTGGCCGTTTTACTCGCCCAATCGAATTTCTAGTCCAGGCGATGTCGGGAGTGCCCTCCATTGTTGCGGGTCTTTTTATCTACGCTGCGATCTTGGTGCCGCTCACAAAGACAGTAAATGGAATTCAAGGATCACTCGCTCTTGCAATTTTGATGATTCCTACTGTCGCGCGAACTTCACAAGAAGTTCTTAAACTCATTCCAGCAGATTTGCGTGAAGCCGGGTTGGCCCTTGGCGGAACTCAATGGCGCTCAGTAGCAATCGTCGTAGTACCTGCGGCAAAAAGTGGCCTCATTACCGCGATGATTTTGGGCGTGGCTCGTGTCGCTGGAGAAACAGCACCAATTCTCTTGCTAACAGGGGGCAGTGGGGCGAAGAATTACAACATGTTTAATGGCTCGATGGGATCACTTCCAAACTATGTTTGGCAAGCATTTGCATCCGGTACCCCAGAAGCAATCACACGAGCATGGGCAGGAATTTTAGTTTTGCTTGTCATTGTTATTGCACTATTTGCAGCAGCCAGAACTCTTGGCAATCGAAAGGCAGGCGCAAAATAATGAGCAACATGGAACCTGAAAATAACGAGGGAGAGAAGATGGAAACCACATCGCGATCGGGCTCACTTGCCGACATTGCAGCGCTTCATTCAGAAAAGAAGCCAGGCAGTCAGGCTCTCGGTGTTGGGCTAGAAGCCAGAGGAATCCATGCTTGGTTCGGTCAGAAGCACGCGCTAGCTGATGTATCTCTCGATTTTTGGTCAGGAACAGTTACTGCCCTCATTGGTCCATCTGGTTGTGGCAAGTCAACATTCCTTCGCACACTCAACCGTATGCATGAATTCATTCCTGGCGCGGCAATGGCAGGAGAGGTTTTACTCAACGGTGAAGATATTTACGCACATGGTGTGGATGTAACAAAGATTCGTTTAAAAGTCGGAATGGTTTTCCAAAAGCCGAACCCATTCCC
>JBAXIC010000122.1:0-3033 GCA_037138575.1 Actinomycetes bacterium | reverse complement strand
ATTGCCTTCCAACAGCAAATGTAGGGACTCTGTATTTACAGGCCCTTGGAAGTGGTACGAAGTGGAAAACGGTGGCGGTAATCAAGCATCCACAGTTGAGAAAAGACTCCTACTGCGCTGATGATCTTAAGTATGGGTTTGGGCAAGGTTTGTATCATCTTAAATACAAATGGAAAGTGAATATCTCCGGGGATTGGGGATTGCAACTTAAATCGTCTACTTTGAATCAGGCCTACAACGGATGGCCCGATGGAATCACAACAAATGGAAAATAGTCCGCCTGAAGAAATTGAAGAATATATCTTTTGTGGTTTCCTACTCTGCAATAGCAAGAAACTTCTTGAGCAGCTCCATAAAGAATCAAAGATAACCCCTGACACTGGTGTCCTAGGCGGGAGTTGAACCTGCGACCTACCGCTTAGGAGGCGGTGTTTTCGAAGAGCTGTCTCTGCCGAGCAATCACTAATTCTTAGCAAATCCTAGAGTGCCGCGTACCTCTTCAAACATAGAATAGAAATCTGATAACTCAATCGAAGTCCCTTCTTTGAAAGCATCAGAGAAGTTCATGCCTCTTCCGAGAGCTGCGTATACATTGAGCATCTTCTCTATTCCAACTTGTGAAACCAAAAATTCTGTTCCAGCAAACCCGATTGCATAAGGGTCTGTAGTGCGGTTATTTGCTTTTATTTCACTCAGGGTCGACGTGCGATTAATCGAATCACCGTTTCGGTAACGATTGAGCATGGATGCGCGTCCCACGGTTACATAATCCGAATATCCAAGTGTCCCGGCAGTTTGTTCTCCAATAAACATTGCAGGACCTTCCCAGAACCAATTTGGAACATTACTGCCAGTGTCATTGGAAATTCGCCCGGCAAGTATTTCCTGGATTGCATGGAAGAACTCATGCCCTGGCGTCTGCGCCATTCCTGCCTTATCGTTCACCATCGCATTGCTTTTCTGTATTGCAGAAAAATTCCATGTATTTGAATAAGAGCCACCGAATGCTGGTGCTCCGGCATTGAATCCTCCCAATCGATCACGAACCTGATCTGCAGAATAACCCTCTTTTGCATATGTATCTTGAAGCCAGGTTGCATCAATTGCAATGACATCTACAAATGTGCGCGACATCTTTGGATAAGTGAAGTGTTGTGCGACAAAAGTTGCGCCACCTTGGACCCATGTAGCAAGTTGTTGGTCTACCCCAGGTTGTGCAACCACTTTCACTTCTTGGGAGCTACGAACAGTTGAGGTGTAATTCTTGAAATTATCTGTTGCTGCATTTATTACAGAATCTGCGGATGTCGGCTTAGTGAAGCCATACTTTTCCCAAAGCGAGGCGAAAGTTTTTTCAGGAGTTGCGGTTGCGGAAGGAGTTGTGGAAGGAGTCGCCGAGGGCGATGGGGTGGCGGAAACTGATGGAGATGGAGATGGAGCTGGAATACCGGTTTTCTTTACTCCACTACTCCAAAGAAGTTTTTTTCCACTCTTGATGCACGTGAACTTGAAATCTCCGATATTTGTTGTCACGCCAGCTTTACTGCAGGTTGATCCTGCCTTAACCGCAGCAGAAGCCTGCACAGGTAATGAGCCCAGGAGTATTACTGCCATTGCTGCAATTGTTTTACGCATTTTGGAAATGTATCAGAGTTAATGGTGTCCTAGGCGGGAGTTGAACCTGCGACCTACCGCTTAGGAGGCGGTTGCTCTATCCACTGAGCTACTAGGACTGGATTTACTGTCTTGACTAGAAAACTATTGTCCTGCTTCCAACCACAAAAATACGATCTTCGGCAAAGAGTTTTACGGCCTTCGAAAGTACTCTGCGCTCAACATCTCGGCCTAAAGCGACCATATCTTCAGGAGTAGCAGTGTGATTTACGTGAGTGACGTCTTGTTCAATGATGGGACCTTCATCTAAGTCGGAAGTCACAAAGTGCGCCGTGGCGCCGATGATCTTTACGCCACGATTATGAGCCTGGTGATACGGCTTAGCACCTTTGAATCCAGGGAGGAATGAATGGTGAATATTTATAATTCTTGCAGGAAGTTGCCTGCAGAAATCTGCACTTAAAATTTGCATATATCTCGCGAGCACAACGAAATCGATATTCTCAACTTTTATAATTTTCGACAACTCATCTTCCGCTAACGGCTTGCCAATTTTATTGAGGTTGATGAAGTGAAAGGGAATTCCATGCGCTTCTACAAGTGGTCGCAATGTGTCATGGTTAGAAACTACGGCTGGAATCTGGATTGGTAATTCGTTCAACTCTTGCAAATAAAGAAGATCGCGCAAGCAATGGCTCTCAGATGTAACAAGTATTAGAGCTCGCTTTTTTTGGGCCACTGGGCGAAGAGTCAATACTGGCTTGAACTGGCCTAGGCCTTCAGCGAGAACGGCTTCGGCTTGTGAGAGTGTCTGGCTCGTCTCAAAACGTGTACGCATTACAAAAATCTTCGTTACCGAATCAGTGAATTGCTGATTCTCGATGATATTTCCGCCGCATTTAAGGATGGCGGTTGTCATCGCGTGCACAATGCCAGGTTGGTCCTGGCATTGCAGTGTGACGATTAAATCCATTGGGGAAGCCTAAGGGATTTAGTGAGTGATGGTGAACCGCGTCATCCATCGCGGTGCCCACCAGTTGCGCTCTCCAAAGAGGCGCATCAAGGCAGGAACGAGTAACCCACGAACAATTGATGCATCAACCAAGATGGCGAAAGCAACTCCGAAGCCAAGGGTTTTAATGGATGTAACTCCACTTGTCAGGAATGCAGCGAAGACGATTGCAAGCAACATCGCCGCTGCGGTAATAATGCGTGCCGAGCGTTGAAGCCCGGTTGCGACGGCTTCTATATTGCTCTTGCCTGCGTCGTGTTCTTCTTTAATTCTTGAAAGTAAGAAGACCTCATAGTCCATTGAAAGTCCGAAAGTCACAACCGCTACAAGAATCACCATTGATGTATCAATGGTTCCAGTTACGGTGAACTTTCCAACTAACCACATGAGATGGCCTTCAACAAAAA
>JBAXIC010000121.1:0-3104 GCA_037138575.1 Actinomycetes bacterium | reverse complement strand
CAATTGATTATTCCAAGTGCACAGACCTTAAGTCATGTGGCGGAATGGATGCTCTTGTAAAGGCAGCACAAAAAGAAGGAACTCTCAATGCCATCACATTGCCACGCACCTGGGCAAATTACGGCGAAGCAATGGACACATTCAGCAAGGCATTTGGAATCAAGATTGTTGATGACAACCCAGATGGATCTTCAGGATATGAAATCCAGACAATCAAGACTGCGCCGGCTAAAAAGGTGCCAGATCAGACTGATATTGGAATCACATACGGTCAACAAAATGAAAATCTGTTCGCATCGTATAAGCCAGCAACATGGAAAGATATCACTGCGGAATATAAGAACCCAGATGGACGTTGGGTTGGAAGTTATGCTGGAGCAATGTCATTTTTTTACCCAAAGTCTTTAACAAAAGTTCCAACCTCAATTGCTGATCTAAAAGATCCTGCTTTTAAGGGTGCATTCGCAATGGGCGACCCAACCTCGGCTCAAGAAGCATTGATTTCTGTCTTTGCAATCAACCAGGCAGCAGGCGGCACCTTCGATGACATGACGAAAGGTTTGGATTTCATAAAGGGACTTAAGGCTTCAGGTAACTATGTGACAGTCGCGCCTTCCGCAACAACGTTTGCAGCTGGCGCTTATAAGATAGTTCTTACATGGGACTTCAACTGCCCTGGATTCGTGGCAAAGTACAAGGCGGCTGGTATTGACATGCAATGTGCTATTCCATCCGATGCAAACATAGTTGGTACACCATATGTAACTGGTATCCCACTAAAGGCTCCACACCCAGCTGTTGCTCGTCTATGGACTGAATTCCTTTACTCTCAGAACAAGGGAAAGATTTCTTCAAACCTTGGTTCGACTAAGGGTAAGACAGGTTCTCAGATATTCAATTCACTTATGGGCGGACAGAACATCTGGATCACAGGTGGCGCTCACCCAATTACAGAGCCAGCAATGATTAAGAAGGGCTTAAATGTAGCTCCTCCAACAGCTGTAATCGCTTCATCGCTGAAATCCAGCACGCCAACACCTGCACAACAGGATGTTGCAAAGAAGGCAATCACCGCTGTATGGCCAACAATCTCAAGTAACTAAGTACTGTAAATAGCACTTGTTACGGAATAACGGTTAACTTATGGGAGTAGTGAAAGCACGAACTCGAGGTATCTCGAGCAGGCGAGAGTCTGATGTGCTTCCCCTACTCCCATTTTTTATTTTTACTGGATTCTTTCTACTTTGGCCAGTAATAGCAGTCACTATTAAGAGTTTTAAAGGAAATAAAAATGAGTGGACGCTTGAAAATTTTCGCCCAATCGTTCACGGCGGTCCATACCTTCACTCATTTATAGTTTCCATCAAGCTAGCTCTGATCACCGCCTCAATAGGTTCAGTTGTCGGAGCTTTCTTTGCTTTCGTAATTGTTAAATATGTTGATGGTCGGCCTAGGAATGTCATTGACTCTATTTCCGCAGTCTTTGCAAACTCTGGAGGAGTTCCACTTGCCTTCATGTTTATCGCTGCATTTGGATCGAATGGATTAGCGACGAAATTCATACGCTCTTTAGGTTTTGATATTTATGCTGGAAATTTTACAATTTTCTCATTCACGGGCGTAGTAGCGGTTTATACCTTTTTCCAAGCCCCCTTGATGATTCTGGTATTCCAGCCAGCTATTGCTGGAATTCGAAAAGAGTGGCGCGAGGCAAGCACAAATCTCGGTGCGAACGCTCTGACTTATTGGCGCAAAGTAGGAATTCCAATATTAGCTCCATCTTTCATCGGTGCATTTTTTTTACTTTTTGCAGGGGGTTTTTCAGCTTATGCAACAACGAGGGCACTTACTAGCGGTACCGTTTCAATTGTGCCCATTGTTATAGGCGCTTTAGTAGATGGAAATACGCAGGCGACGCAGTCTAATTTAGGTGCAGCACTAGCGGTTGGAATGATTGTTGTGGCTGTATTCGTTATGAGCGGTTATATCTGGGCGCAAAGACGTGCTGGAAAATGGCGTAACAAATGAGAAGAGCGTCACTACTAAAATGGTCACTGATCGTTTTTTCGGCTTTGCTGGGTTTCACGCTTTTCGTGCTTCCAGTGATTGCATCATCAATTTATAGTTTTCAAAAGCCCGGAGGTAAGGGATTCTCTCTAACTAGCTACACATGGTTAGTTCATCAAGACGGATTCTTTCCCAGCCTAGGAACGTCTTTTAAATTAGCGATTCTGGCTGGCATATTAAATATCTTACTGATGGTCCCAACTATGGTTTATCTGAACCTCAGGGGTCATCAATTTAAAGCTATAGTGGATTTTATTTGCATACTTCCATTGGTGATTCCGGTTGTATCGCTTGCCATTGGTGCCCAAGATGCAATGCCTGATTTGCTTCAAAACACTCAGTACGAATTGGTTTTCTTTTTTGTAATTATCGGCCTGCCGTTTACGTACCGTACTTTAGATACTGCGCTTCAAGCTGTCGCATTAAAGACTTTAGTAGAGGCATCTAGAAGTGTCGGAGCATCATGGACGCGGACAATTATGAGAGTAATTGTGCCAGCGATTCGCAGTGGAATTACCGGAGCGCTATTCCTAACTTTTGCATTGTCGATTGGTGAGTACACGATTACATCGCTTTTACATTGGGAGACATTTCCAACATGGACCGTCGTGGCATCTCAGCAAAATATTCTAGGAGCTATTGCTCTATCAGTCTTTAGTTTTGTCGGAGCAATTGTGTTGTTGTCAACAATTGCATTCTTCTCAAAGAAGAGTGCGCTTAATCTAGAGGTGGATTCATGAGTAAAAAAGATCGCGTTAGCAGCACTCTTGCCATGAGTGGAATCAGTCGCAATTTTGGTTCTGTCAAAGCCCTTGATGGCTTAGACCTTGTGCTTGAACCTGGAGAGCTTGTTGCGCTACTGGGTCCTTCAGGTTGCGGTAAGACAACCGCCCTCAGAATTGTGGCTGGATTAGAAACGGCTACGTCTGGCGAATTGCTCGTAAATGGCCTCCGATATAACGAGACTCCAGCAAATAAGCGTGATATGGGTATGGTTTTTCAAGCATATTCACTCTTCCCAAATATGACTGTCGCTG
>JBAXIC010000120.1:0-3147 GCA_037138575.1 Actinomycetes bacterium | reverse complement strand
GCACAATAATGGGCAGCTTTAAATCTTCTAAAACTTTACGAAGGTGCACTTCTGCGGCGTCCACACCACGCCACGAGCTAAACAAAGCGAGTGTGCGACCACCGGCTGCTTCAATTAATTCCCCAAGTTCGGTAAGTGCTTCTTTGCTTGGACCATCTCGACCAGGTTCTGGAATATGACGAGGCAAATAAAGAGCGCCCTGTTTTGCAAAATCAAAGGGTGAGCCCACATCCAACATCTGCACATTGGCTGGATCGATATCGCCCTCTTCAAGTTCTAGAGCGCTGTCATCGGCTGTCTCAAATCCAATAGATTTGGCGATTGGGTCAAATGACTTCCCTACGGTCAAGGTCGCTGATGTTGCAATAACAGGAGTCTTGGTGAGTAGGTTTTCTCGCAATACATTTGAAACTTCAAGTGGTGCCAAATAAAGAGTAGAGAAAGTAGGCTCAAACCACATCACCTGATGGCGACTTGGCTTTAACATCTTTGTTGCCGTCGTCAACACTTCTTGCGTTGCGCCCTTGACTCGCGCGCGCTCTGCCATGGAATCCACTTCAATAACATCGCTATCTGCCTGAATCAATTGAATAACCGCAGCAGCAGTCTCCTTGACTTTACGAATTGGAGATTCAAGAATCGCAGGAACCTCTGGCATGCGCCCCGCTTTTGTTGGATCGGCGCGTAACATCTCTGCATAATCTTGCAAAGCCTCGTAAAAATTGTCCGCTGCTTTTTCAAAAGCAATGGATGCTTTTCCAGGCATGTGTTTCTTAGCCATTTTTGCTGCGCGCTCGACCCGCCCTGCAGTTAATTCTTCGGTGACCGCCTGAGTTGTGCGATCCATAAACTCATGAGCTTCATCGAGGATGACTGCGTCCCGGTCTGGCAAAATCGGATGGGAATCTACAATTTCAATCGCAAGCAAAGTGTGGTTTGTGACGACGACGTCGGCTTTCGCTGCTTTTGCTTTGGCATTTACTGCGAAGCATTGCGTTCCAAAAGGGCAATCATCGGCTCCCATACATTCACGGCCAGAGACGGAATTGGCAAGCCATACGCGACGGTCTACATCAGGTGCGTCATCGCGGTCCCCTGTAGCCCCTGGAGATTGGACCCACGCCTTAAGTCTCTTCGCATCTTTCTCAAGTGCGCCAATTTCCATAAGAGGTTCTAAATCAGGATCGCCTTCGCTTCCATTCATTTTCTGCAAGCAGACGTAATTGCCAACGCCTTTATAGATTGCAAAAGTAAGGTCGCGTCCAAGTTCTTTATCTAAAGCTGGCTTGATTTTTGGTAGGTCGCGTTCTACTAATTGACGCTGCAGCGCAATTGTCGCTGTCGCCACCAAGACTTTTTTGCCGTAAACCAACGCCGGCACCAAATAAGCAAGTGACTTTCCAGTTCCCGTTCCTGCTTGGACGAGTAGGTGATTCTTATTTTGCAGCGCATTTCCCACGGCTTCCGCCATTTCGATTTGGCCTTCTCGAGCCTCACCACCTATTGCTTCCACAGCAGCGCTCAATGCGCTTAAGACTTTTGCGTTGAAGTCATTCGCATTGCCGGTGGCCATTACGGCACTCTATCTGGAAAGCGCCTCAACCCGTCGAAGGGTTCTTTTCGTTTCTCACAACTAACGCAACGCCTGTCAGGAGGATTACACCAGCGGCCCCTTGCATGACAGTAACCTTCTGAGAATAGAAGAAATAGCCAACAATGGCTGCAATAAGTGGATTAACAAAACCAAATGATGTAAGAATCATTTCGCTCACTCGGCTAGAAATCCCCAAATACATGAAATGTTGCGTTGCAAAAGCAAAGGTTAAAAAGACCACTCCACCTATGAAAACTTCATGAAGGTGGACAGGAGGAGAATTCAAAATTGGACGTGCAACAAATGCTCCAAGCGCTCCGATCAAAGTTTGCATGAAGGTGGCGAGCAGTAGCGAATAACCTGGGTTGTAGGTTACCCAAACTTCCGTCGCCGCAAACCATGAAACCGTTGCGAGTAAGGCTGCCATAATTCCCGAAGTTGTAATTGTTCCCGAAGGATGGCCGATAAGAAACCCAACTGCAATTGTTGCGATGACTACTCCCATGACGGCCATACGATTGGTTCGCCGGCCTACCAATGCACCGAAGACTGTGGCAATAGCTGGCAAAGAGCCGAAAAGCAGTGCGGTGATTGCACCGGGAATCTTTACAGAAGCCCATGCAAGAGTTGCGGCACAGCCTGGATTGAAGAGAAGTGAAGCAGCAATTAAAGGAATAAGACGTCGATCCAATTTAAGTTCCTTGAAGGTATTTCGCTGGAAAATAAGCAGCAGCAAACCCAACAAAACAGCACTCCCAAACGAGCGATAAAACACAAGGTTCATGGGGGCAACCACTTTGGTTACATCGCTCAAGACGGGATAGATCGCTCCGCCAATTGTCCACATGCCAACTACACCAATCCATGTGAATATGGATTCGCGCTTTTTCATATGTAAATTCTCCTGCTACTTATAGCGCAGAGGTGTATTTGTGTCGTCCTCATAAAGTTTTGCAGGAATGCACTCGCCAGCCTTATCGCCATAGCGAGCACGAGCACGACGATAAAGTTGCTCAACAGTGCTACCAATCTCAAGTGGTACGCCGACAGAGCGAGCAAGATCATTCGCAAGGCGAATATCCTTGCAAGCTAGTGCAACGGCAAATCCTTCGTCATAATCTCCATCACGGAGCAGAGGGATGATGTCTCGCTCCATAATTGTGGAGTTCGCCGGAGATCCGACAAGCGCCAATCGCAACGTTTCTAGATCCACACCAGCTTTGACTCCAAGCATCAGCGCTTCTACCGATGACATGTAATAGTTGAACCACAACATATTCAAGACCAGCTTTACGGCGTAACCAGTGCCTTGTGCTCCACAGTGGAAGAACTTCTCCGGATCCCCCATTATGTCAAAGAGTGGCTTCGCTTCCGCGATTTCTTGCGGAGTAGCACCGCAGAAAATCGACATGGTGCCCTTGTCGGCGCCAACAGACATTCCAGCAACAGGTGCATCAATCACTCGTACACTCTTATCAAGATGTTTTGAAACAAGAACTGCTGTTTCAGGGACAGAGGTGGACATATCAATCCACATCGAACCATTCTTCATC
>JBAXIC010000119.1:0-3219 GCA_037138575.1 Actinomycetes bacterium | reverse complement strand
GCGTGGAACTGCTGCGACAGTTTCAACTACGGTAGGAAACGCTTCTGTTGATGCTGCTCAAGCTGCAACAGATGCTGCTCAAGAGGCAACAGATGCTGCTAACGCTGCATACGATGCTGCTAACAACGCAATGGATTCTGCAGACGCTGCAACAGCAGCTGCTCAGGATGCTTCAGACAACGCTTCAGCAGCTCTTGCAGCTGTAACAAGCTTGTCAGCAACTGTTGCTAAGTTGGTTTCATCAGTAACAGCAATCGCAACAGCACTTGCTGCAATCAAGAAGAAGCTTGGCGTTAAGTAATTAACTGCCAGTCTCTTTAAGGGATTGAAGGAAAGGCCCCCACTTCGGTGGGGGCCTTTCTGTTTTTCGATTGCGTTTCTATCCATTAATTTGATCAAGAAAGGTAGCCTTATGCCATGGTCAAAGCGGTAAAATCTTCGAGTTCGCAGGCAATGAACTGGTTACTTACAGGAGGGTCTTTTGTGACCCTGGTTATTTGGTCAAATCTCGTTGACCCATTTAATGCACCAAAGTCTTGGGTAATGTTCGTTGTGGGGGCTTACCTTGCAGGCTGGGTGACTTTCCAATTTAAAGCAGGAATGAAAGAGTCGGTTTTGAAATTGGCGACATTCTTATCGGCAGGATTTATCTTTACTTTGCTTTTAGCGTTCATATTCACAGACCAGAAATATATTGGCTTCTTTGGCGAAAATGCTCGTAAAACTGGCTTTCTTACCTATTTTTCGCTAACTGTGTTTTTTCTTTCATCTTCGTATTTGTTCCGCTTATCGAATCTTTCGAAGTTTAATTTGGTAATTCTTGTTGTTGGCCCGATAGTTGCCGGGTATGGTTTTTGTCAACATTTTAAGGTTGATGTAATCACGTGGAACAACCCATATAACTCAGTATTGAGCACTTTGGGAAATCCCGATTTTGCTTCAGCTGTTATGGCGATCTTCCTCGTCCTCACTGCAGGAGTTACTCTCAATCAATCTATTAAGACTTGGATTCGCCTGTGGGGCCTACTTTCTGCAGCCTTGCTTGGGATTACAATTGTCTTTTCGCAAGCCAGGCAAGGTCTTCTTGCTTCATTTGTTGGACTAGGCGTGATTTTTAGCGTCTTTTTGTTTCAGCGCCACAGAATTGCAGGCTTCGTAGGAATCGGCTTTGCTGGATTTGCCATGATTCTTGGCGTTCTTGGAATGCTAAACACCGGACCTCTTGCAAAGTACCTTTATAAAATGTCGGTTACGTATCGTGGAGATTATTGGCGCGCCGGAATTAATATGTTCAAGCACCACATCCTGTTTGGTGTCGGCTTGGATCGGTATGGCGCATATTTCCGCCAGTACCGGGATGCGACTCAATCACTCCGCCGCGGACCTAACCTACTTGCGAATGCCGCGCATAATGTGCCAATTCAATTGGCGGCGACTGGCGGTATTTTTGTTGTAGTGGTTTTTATCTCCATATTTGTTTTTGTAGCATGGCGGGCCCTAGTGGCGATTCGCAGTACTTCCGGGGGACAACAATTAGTGGTTGCATCAGTTGTTGGGGCCTGGGTCACTTATGAGGTTCAATCATTCATTTCAATTGATAATGTTGGCATTGCAATTTGGGGATGGATTCTTGGTGGGTTTATAGTAGGAATTTCACTGGTTGAGAGTATTCCTGAAAATTCGACAACTCCTGTTAATGCCAAGAATGCTAAGCGAACAAACTCACGAGTAAATTCATCCGACAACGCGCTATTGCAGCCGTTGGTTTCAGGAATTGCTGCCACTGTTGCTCTTGCCCTTGTGATTCCACTATTCTTGGCAGACACGCAGGCAAGATTGGCTCCCGTTTATGCAAAGCCAACTTCCGCTAATTTGGGTGCCTATATCGCTGCGGTCAAGAAGCCGCTTTCTTACGGCATTCAAGATCCAGCCAACAAAGTCTTGGTGGGAAATCTGTTAGTGCAAACTCCACAGATCACGGAAGGGATAAAGATTCTAAAATCCGTTATAGCTTCGGATCCGCGAAACTCCCAAGCGCTGGACATGCTTGCCACAATTGCTGAGCAAACCGATAAGAAAGCCGAAGCGGTTCCATATCGTCGCGCCATGGTGAAATTGGATCCGTACAACCAAGAAATTTTGTTGAAATTGGGTCAAGATTTGAAGGCTTCTGGCGATTTGGCAGGAGCAAAGGCAATAATTCCCTTGATAGATGCTTTTGCTTCAAATACGCCCGAGGCTGCACTGGCGAAAGCTGAATTCGGAGCCTAAGGGAACCGATAATCTAGTTGTATGCGAGTTTCCATTGTCGGTCAAGGATACGTAGGTTTGCCATTAGCTGTGGCCGCAGCGGAATCTGGCCATGCGGTTACCGGAATTGATATTGATTCAAGAAGAGTTGGTTTGCTTAATCACGGCACTTCGCCTGTTGGAGATGTGATTGATTCTGCACTTACCTCAGTGATCAAGGCAGGAAACTATCAAGCTTCGAATTCATTTGCGTCTGTTTCTACGGCCGATGTGGTTTGTATTTGCGTGCCCACTCCACTTGATGCGGCCGGAGCACCTGATTTATCTGCCCTGGAAGCCGCTCTTGAAGCAGTAGGAGCTAATCTTGGTAATTCTGCGCTTGTCATTATTGAATCAACAATTTCTCCAGGGACTACGCGAGGGGTGGGTGTGAAAATACTTTCTTCAGTATCTCGTTATGGCGATTTTGAATTAGTTTATTCACCTGAGCGTATTGATCCTGCAAATTCTAAATGGAATGTCAGAAATACTCCGAAATTGGTAGCTGGATTGACTCCAGACGGGACCGAGCGAGCGTTTAAATTTTATTCCTCTTTTGTGGAACATGTGCACACCTACGAATCTGTCGAGGCAATTGAAACTGCAAAATTACTCGAAAATTCCTTTAGATTAGTAAATATTTCATTTATAAATGAGCTCGCAGTTTTTTGCTCCAAGATGGGCATTGATGTTCGTGAAGTGATTGATGCGGCGGCGACCAAGCCGTATGGATTTATGCCTTTCTATCCAAGTGCTGGCGTTGGGGGACATTGCATCCCAGTGGATCCCTCGTATCTTGCCGCTAAAGCCCGCGAGATTGGTGCACCTACTCGGTTTATTGACTTGGCGAATGAAGTGAATCTTTCTATGCCATTGTTCTTTGCTGGTAAGGCCGAGGGGATGCTTGGATCTTTGTCTGGAAAGAAAATT
>JBAXIC010000118.1:0-3228 GCA_037138575.1 Actinomycetes bacterium | reverse complement strand
GTTAATGAGGAAGCAGTCGGCAAGAAATTTAAAGTCCTTGTTGGTGATTATGAAGGCCGCAGAGATGGCGTTCAAGAACGTATGACGGGGCGCAGTGAAGACTTTAGATTGGTGCATTTTTCAAATAGTGCAGATGCAAGACCTGGTGATGAAGTTGAAGTTGAAATTACTCAAGCATCTGCGCACTATTTAATTGGAACTCCAGGAAAAGTCAGAGCAACTCGCGGGGGAGATGCACATGCATCGCGTGTGGCAGAAAAAACGAATTCAGCGACACTTCTCGGAATGCCAACAGTTAAACCATGAAATTAATCGTAATTTGTGGGGCCACAGCAACCGGTAAAAGTGATTTAGCAATAACCCTTGCAACTCATCTTGGAGCCGAAATCATTAACGCCGATTCAATGCAGACCTACCGAGGCATGGATATCGGAACTGCCAAACTGCCAGTTAATGAGCGGGCTGGAATCACACATCACATGCTTGACGTTTTGGATGTAACCGAGGATTCAACTGTTGCTTGGTATCAAGAGAAAGCCCGAGCAGCGATTACAGATATTCATGGCCGAGGTAAAGATGTGATTGTGGTTGGTGGAACTGGGCTGTATATAAAAGCAATTCTTGATGATTTGAACTTTCCAGATACAGATCCAGTAGTTCGAGCAGGCCTTGAACTAGAGCTGGCAACGATAGGCCTTAATCCGCTCTTTGAACGTTTAGAAAAATTGGACCCAGCCGCAGCAATCGCAATTGATCGCGCTAATGCGCGACGCGTAATCAGAGCTTTAGAAGTAATTGCAATTACCGGCAAACCTTTTACTGCAAATCTTCCTCGCGAGGCAAGCACTCGTTATCCAGATGCATTGCAATTTGGCTTAGCGATGGATCGTGATGATTTATCAACAAGAATTTCACATCGTGTTGACCGTATGTGGGATTTAGGCTTTGTCTCTGAAGTTGATCAACTAATTGCTGCCGGAATCACAACTGCTCGAACCGCACAACTTGCTCTTGGATATTCACAAATAATCGCGATGAGAAACGGCCTCTTGAGTGAAGATGTGGCCAAAGAGGATACAAAGATTGCCACACGCCAGTACGCACGCCGACAAGACACCTGGTTTAATCGCGATGAACGCATTAATTGGATTGCCCAGGGGCAGCCTCGCCTTGAAACTGTGCTGCAACATCTTGGGCAGTTAAACTAATGTCAATGATTGCAACATATGGTCACGGGACTGAAAATGACTTTGTTCTCGTCTTTGATCCACACGACGAACACTCAATTACTACTGCTCAAACAGCGGCGATATGCAACCGTTCTACAGGCATTGGTGCCGACGGATTAATACGAATTATTAAACGCGATGAGAAATGGTTCATGGACTATCGCAATGCCGATGGATCTTTGGCAGAGATGTGTGGAAACGGAATTCGAGTTATGGCCCGTTATCTAGTTGAACGCGGTCATATGCCAGAAGGCATCTTTGCGATTAATACTCGCGATGGAATTAAACATCTACGCGTTCCCATGGTTGGAGATATTTCCGTCAATATGGGAAAAGTAAGTGATGAAGGCGAAGAGATCACAGCTTCAACGAATGGCCATATTTTCAACGGCTACAACATCAATGTAGGTAACCCACATGCCGTGGTCTTTGTCGATGACATTGCTCAAGTTGGTTCCTTAGATGAAGCCCCAATTGTTCGACCTAAGGATTCTTATCCTGAAGGGGTGAATGTAGAGTTTGTACAAGTAACAGGTGATCATGAAGTAACTATGCGAGTCTTTGAACGCGGAAGTGGTGAAACTCGATCATGCGGAACTGGCACTTGCGCTGTAGCTTTAGCGGCATCACTTCACACAAAGGAGCGCCTTCCTGCCCACTGGGTAATTTACCCACCGGGAGGCAGACTAGAAGTAACAATTGATGGACATTCCAATGCAACACTTATCGGACCTGCAGTACTCGTGAAAGATGTAGACATATCGGAGTTCTTTCTTGCCTGATAAAGATTTTGATGATGAGTTTGAAGCCCTACTCGCTGAAAGTGCTCGAGTTGCGGCCGAATACGATGCAGGCGAAGAAGATGAATTAGTCGATCCAACACTGGAACTTTCCGAACGACATTCTTTGCGTCGCGTAAAGGGTTTTTCTACTCAACTTCAAGATATTACTGAAGTTGAAAATCGTGAATTACAACTTGAGCGCGTTGTTTTAGTAGGTGTGTGGACTGAAGGAACTTCAGAGATGGCTGAAAACTCATTAGCTGAGTTGAAAGCTTTAGCTGAGACCGCTGGCTCAGAAGTCCTTGAGGGGATTATTCAACGTCGCGATAAACCAGATCCAGCGACATATATTGGTTCTGGAAAAGTCGCTGAACTTAAGCAGATTGTTATGTCGACCGGTGCCGACACTGTTATTTGTGATGGAGAGTTATCACCGTCGCAACTTCGCCAACTCGAAGAGAAAATTAAAGTAAAGGTTGTCGATCGCACCGCTTTAATTTTAGATATTTTCGCTCAACATGCAAAAAGCAAAGAAGGTAAAGCGCAAGTAGAGCTGGCACAGATCGCATATTTGTTGCCACGTCTTCGTGGTTGGGGTGACTCGCTTTCTCGGCAAGCTGGCGGTCGAGCAGCAGGCGGTGCAGGTATTGGTGGACGCGGTCCGGGTGAAACAAAGATTGAAACTGATCGTCGAAAAATTCGCGACAAGATGGCCAAACTTCGTAAAGAAATCGCTGAAATGAAAGTTTCTCGAGACACTAAACGACAAGAGCGTCGCCGCTTTAATATCCCATCCGTAGCAATTGCTGGATATACAAATGCTGGAAAATCATCGCTTCTTAATAGACTCACTGATGCCGGTGTTCTTGTTGAAAATGCTTTATTTGCAACGTTGGATCCAACTGTGCGTAAATCGCAGACAAGTGATGGTCGTGTTTATACTCTTAGTGACACCGTAGGTTTTGTTCGTCACTTGCCGCACCAACTCATCGATGCTTTTAAATCTACGCTAGAAGAAGTTTCAGGTTCGGATGTAATTGTTCACGTAGTCGATGGTTCGCATTCAGATCCATTTGAACAGATCCGCGCAGTGCGAGAAGTTATTGCCGAAATTGGTGGGGGAGATATCCCGGAGATAATTGCGATTAACAAGGTTGATATTGCCAAACCTGAAGTAATTATGGAGATTTTACGAAAAGAGCCCAATAGCTACGCCT
>JBAXIC010000117.1:0-3271 GCA_037138575.1 Actinomycetes bacterium | reverse complement strand
GTAACCGTTGGAGTTGGCGAAACCGCTGCCTTGGTTTCTTGCGCTTTAGCTTTTGCAGTTGCTCGAGGCGAAGCAGGTGTTGCCTCCACAGAGCCAGTTAATACAGTAAACACAATTGAACCCTCGACTGGGTGACCATCTTCTGAGACAACTCGGAACGAAGCCGTTATTTTCCCGCTTGCAGCTGTATGAATAATTGAAGAGAAAATTCGAGAACCCGCAACGTTAGCGGGAGTTTCTTGCAACTGCTTTCCTGATTCATCTTTTACGACCAACGTATTTACATTAGCGCCTTCTAAAACCGTTAGGTTGCCATCGAACTCAAACCAAACTTCGGTTGGCATTGTTGTTAAGACCGCATTATTTTTTGGGAATGTGGCTGTTGTTTGGGCGTGCGCCCAAGCACCAGGGATTTGAAGAAACAGGAGACCAGCAAGCAGAGCCGTCGACACAAATATTTTTCTCATTGGTCCCCTGTTTTCCCTCGTGGATTAACTAACGATTACAGCGTTGTAGTTACTGATGGAGCTGGACCCCACTCAATAGTTGGCTCAGCAGCCTTTGTTGAACCATCCGTGATCTGCCAATTCAAATACAGAGGCAGTTTGCTGCCATCTGCTTGAGTTGCATAACAGATTTGCGTAGTTTTGAAAGGAACTACTTGCGGAGTCTTATCCCATTTCACTTTTAGACCAAAATCAAAGAAAGTCCCGTCATCGATGACCCAAGATTTAGCCTTTGCAGTCCATGTGACGGTGTAGTAATCAGGAACTTTGTTTGCATCAACTGTTGATGATGCAACTACTGAGGTCTTGAAACCATGTATAAATTCTGGTGTTGGTTTACCTGCTGTTTTTGGCACCGTGACGACGAAAACAGAAGTGCCATATTTATTCTCTTTATAAGTGCATCCGTGACCAAGGCTCAAATAGATGCGGCTTGATTGACCGGCCTGAAGCGTGTTACCTCTTGTTTGCGTACCAACATGTGCTGATGCTGGATAAACACCAACACCCATCATTAATGCCAAAACAGATAGAGCAATTGTCAATTTCTTTTTCATAATTGATTCCTTAGATTGTAAATGGAATCCGCTAATTAAGCAGCGCAAAAATAACCTCGCGGGTTTAGTTACCTTTATGTGGCTGCGGCAAAAGGTGGTGCGCGATCTGATAAATGTCGCAACCCGTTGTGAGATTTATTGCAACATTGTGTATAAAAAACGTCTTGAGCCAATCTCTCGGCGATAGAGATAGGCGTGAAAGGAATTGTTGGGGTTATGTAGATTCCAACACGATCAACAATCTCCTCAAAATGTCTAACTAACTGATAAGAAATTAACAACGCCACTACGTGTGCAACTGACATGCGTCCATCGCTTCGTGAAATCCCAAATGAAGCATGGCCAACTAGTTGAAATATAAGAAGTAGTGCAGCTAGCGTCGGTCCACTCAATTCTTTAGGGTTCTTAATAATGAAGATTGCAGTACTTGAAATAAAAACAAGGGGTGCAAACCAATTGATTGTTATTTCTCCCCCACCAAGTAAGTGGGCGATAACCATGCTCAATGTGCACAGTGAAGCTAGGCCGATAGAACGAATAGCCCGGTTCAGCAACATGCGCGCAATTTAATCATGGAAGAAGTCGTAAAGGATGTCTTTGGCGCTGGAGTCGCGGAGTGTTCTTTTTATGGCCCTACGTCAGTGTTTCCTGTAGGCCTACTTCTTAAAGCGCCTAACAATCACGATGAGGACTCCGACTAAAACCAAAGCGCCGAGACCATTTATAAGTAAGTTGCTACCGCTTTCTTCAGAGATTCCATTTGCCGATTCGGCAGTTTCTTCACTGCCAGCACTTGTCAACGTAGGTGTCTGGCCAACAGTAAAACTGTAATCGCCTTCAACTGGATGGCCATCTTCGGAAACAATTCGATAATGCACTGAAACTAATCCAGTTACATCAGTTAATAAGAGTTTGTTAGAAATCTTTGTGCCACTAACAACAGATACTGGATCTGAGATAATTTGGCCTTGGTCATCCGTAACGGTTATTGAATTAACCGTGGCATTTCCCAAAGTCTGAAGTTTTCCATCAAATTCAATGGAGACTTCACTTGGAGCGGCGATGACAGTTGAATCCGCAGCCGGGGTTGCCTGAGTAATCTCCCCGTGCGCGAAGGCGTTAATAGGGGACGAAAAGAGCACTACAGCCAGCAGGATGAATATCTTTTTTATCATCTTTTAATCCTAATCTAGAAAGAAGTCGAGAAGGAAGTCTTTGGTGCCTGGAGTCACTGAATATTTCTCTAAATCGGTAATACCTTCAGAGGCCAGTAGCACATCATCGACGAAAAAGTTTCCAGTGCATTCAGTCGATAGGCGGTTAAAGATTATGTAAGCAGCATCCGCCAATATCGCAGGCGTGCGTCCTGCGCTTGCATCGATACCAGGAATCATCTGCAAAGCAGCAGTGTCAATTACAGTTCGAGGCCAGAGAGCATTGACTGCAATTCCATCACGCTTAAACTCTTCTGCCATTCCTAATACGCACATACTCATGCCGTATTTGGCCATTGTGTAGGCAACGTGATTTTTAAACCACATTGGTTTCATTGAAAGAGGAGGCGAAAGATTCAAGATATGAGGGTTGCGACCTTCAGCGGCAGATTTGCGAAGATGTGGCAAAGCCGCTTGGGAAGTTAAGAAAGTTCCGCGAACATTTACATCAAACATTAAATCAAACCTTTTGGCCGGAGTTGCATCCGTGCGAGTCAAATTAATTGCACTTGCATTGTTAATCAAAATATCTATCCCGCCGAAAGCTTCAGCTGCTTGATTAACTGCCGCTTCGATTTGTAACTCATCGCGGAGGTCACATTGAATTGCAAGAGCTTTTCCACCTGCAGCTTCAATTTCAGCCGCCGCCGTGTGAATTGTTCCTGCAAGTTTAGGATTTGGTTCAGAAGTCTTTGCTGCAATGGCAACTGAGGCACCATCTGCTGCGGCACGTAATGCAATGGCTAGGCCAATGCCACGGGATCCTCCAGTAATAAATATTCTCTTACCTTCAAGTGTCATGATGAACCTTTCTTAGCCATAAATTTCATAAATGCTTCCATTGCTTCATCAGATTGCAAGGCCATGGAAAAGATTTCAAACTCTGCCTTCATGACTGCAGCAACTGCATCGTGATTGCGAGCCTTCAAGAGCGCTTTCGTATTGATGATCGCCTGAGGGGGTTGCTCTGCAATGTGTTGTGCGATTTTCATTG
>JBAXIC010000116.1:0-3285 GCA_037138575.1 Actinomycetes bacterium | reverse complement strand
TGGTATTTATTGCCGTGTTTACTCTCTACTGTCGAGACATCACTTGATGCTTCAGTAGAGAGTCAAGATATGTTGCAATCTCGTGCGGTACTTACCGTCGCCACTACAGCCATTATTACTCTTGGCATAGGAACGGCTGCGTACGGAGTTATTGAGATCATTCGAACGAACTCCTCAGCAGGTGCCACACATTTGCCATCGTTAGTGCCACTTGAGGCGGTTCAAAGTTCGGAAATTATTGAAAAACCCAAGGTAGGAAGCTTCATTGGATCACTTTCAATAAAGAGGCTGCATTTAGTAATCCCGATTGTTGAAGGAAGCGATACGAGTAAAGTCGAAAATAGTGTCGGGCATTACATTGGTAGCGTGCTTCCTGGAGTCAGTAATAACTCTGTGCTGGCGGGCCATCGCGATTCATCATTTAAAAACCTTGGAAAACTTCGAGTTGGAGATTTGCTCACTGTAAAAACTAAATGGGGCCGATTTGTTTACGAAGTCGAGAGATTTCGAATAGTTATGGCCGATAACGCCACAGTAATTGTTCCAACGAGGGATGCTGAGTTGACGTTGAGCACGTGTTTTCCATTTGATTACATTGGTGAAGCTCCAATGCGATTTGTCGTTCAAACTAAGTTAATTAGCGATAACGCGATTTCTTAGAATCTACCTGTTTAGATGCAAGCCCCCGATCGTTAAAGTCACATGCAATATTTCGATATTCACTTAGATTTCACAATTTCTAACCGTACTTTGAAAGTAGTTCCAGAGAGCTCTTTGGAACAAGAGAATTGGTCGTAGTTGTGTGCATCCAAAGCAGATTGAGATTATTAATGATGTGTTCTCAACTTCTCCCCAAGAACTGGCAGAGGCTGCGAATATCCTTGATGCTTTGGATAAAGGCAAGGGTGTTGCAACAGATAGTCAGGGTCGAATGATTGATGAAGCATCAGCTCGACTTGCACGTCGCATCATTGAGAGAAACTCGATTTAAACTCTCAACCTGCAATGTATCTGCAAGTAAAGGGATTAAGTGCGAGTTACCTGCGAGCCAAGAACGAGTAAGTTGGGAGTGATTTCGGGCTGCTTTCTAAGCCCACATGTAATAAATTATCTCGCATGACCCTATTACGGAGAAATTTTTTGGCAGTCATTACCGGCTCGTTACTTTCACTCATTGGCGGTGGTGCACAAGCTGCCACTGGGCCACTGATTAAGCCAACAAAAGTTGGGCAGACAGTAATATTTCGCAACAAGCTCTATACCGCTATTAAGAAGGGAAAGAAGTTGGTGTGGAACCAAGGGGTTCCAGTTACATCAAATACAAAGCCAACATCTTCTACATCAACGACAGCGACAGCCACCAGCAATGCCTTGGCACTTGTTGCTAAGTTAAGTGAGCTAATTGACGGTCAGAGCCGAATAATTGATGTTAAGTCATCTAATGGTGCGAGTTTTCCAGTTTCTGTTTCGCGGCAAGGCGCTACGTATGAAGTGCTAAGTGCCATTTGTACGCACCGAGGCTGCACTGTCCAAGCTACTAAAACTGAACTTGTGTGTCCGTGCCATGGATCAGCTTTCAACGCCGCGACAGGGGCGGTAAATGCTGGCCCAGCTGAAAATGCCTTGAAGAAATATGTATCAACAGTTGATGCGGGGAATCTATATATAAAGGAGTAACTTTCAATTTGATCAATAAAAAACTCCGCTCACCCTCGAGCGGAGTTTTTTATTTGGGGAAATCTATTTTCTTAGTCGCCTACTTTGAAGACTTCTTCATAGAAGTTTTCTTAGTCGTTGATTTAGTTGTCTTAGCTTCCTTCTTCTGAACTGAACCAGTCTCAGCTGATTCATGTGCAGCTGTGCCTTCGGCAGCGGCCGCTGGCTTCTTGATAGTTGGTTTAGCAGTTGCAGCGTTAGCTGAAACTGAGGTCGACACCAACGCAAGTGCAACTAGTGATGCGGTAAGAATCTTCTTCATGTGATACCCCTTGTTTTGCCTCGAATGGAATAAGGCGAATATGGCCTAGGCAGGTGAGTAAAGAGGTAATGGCGTCTGAGTGGATGCTGAGAGTTTTGTTTAAAAGAGCGCTAAGTGTTGCTTGAAACTGCGTTTCGAAGGTCAGTATTGGCCCTAATACTTATCGAAATCGTTGAAGTAATGCCGTTGATTGTTGCTAATGCACGTAGTCGCATAGTTCCTGTTGTAGCTACCAAAGTATTGACAACGGTGGTTATCGCACTTGTAGCACTTGGAGCAGTCGCAACTATTGAAGAGATTGCGCCAGAGCAAGCTCCTGTAGCTTCTGTCCAGGTTCCCGCACAACTTTGTAAAGTAATTGTGTCGGTACTACTACCGGCGCTCACCGTTTGAGAAATTCCAAAAGATTTCAATTGCAGAGCCCGAATATTATTGACGCTGAAATATTGTTGCCAGCAACCGCTGCCCGTGACACCTCTACCGGTTGCCCATGTAGCTGTTAAAGGTTTAGAAATAACTATATTTCTAGTGGGGTTGCTCTTAATTGATACGATTCTTGATCCAGCTTGAATTCCTGCTGAACCAGTGACCAACATGCCGACCACTAAACCAGTGGTTGCGTTTGCTAAGTTAATTTGTGTTGAACCCGTTGACGCGGTTCCCGTAGTGACATTGGATGCTGTGCAAGATGCAGCGAAGGCCGGCAAGACATAACTTGAGGATCCAGTTGAAACACCAGCAGAACCTGTCGCTACTGCGCCATAGGTCACGGTGGAAACTGAAGTTGCTCCAGAGGCTGATGTAGCAAGTGCAGAAGAGGCAGCGTCTGCAGAGCGCAACTCGGTAGGTGCCATTGATATGGCACCTACCAAAGCTGCGATGGCGACAAGGCGAACGCTTCTCATTGTTCGTTGCCCCCTTTTCTATGCATGTGTTATCCCGTTATCTAATTAACTATTAGGTGTTAGTTGAGGTTGCTGTGCGTTGCTGTTCGGTAAATGTCCAGCTCAGCGTGGTCGTGAGACCTTGAATCGTGCCACCCGGCAAAACTCCATCTGCAGTTACTTCAGTTCCTGCTGGTAGCGAGATCGCTATCTTAAGGAAGCTGATGGAACCGGCGGTTTTAACAAGGTTGTTAAGGACTTGAGGTGTGGCTAACGTGTTGACCGGTATAGGTGTTCCCGTTGTTCCGAGCACATCGGTAGCAGTTGCGCTACATGTACCTGCACCCGTTGAACCTACGGCGGTATATGCAATTGAGCACTTTTGAATCCAGACTTGCAGACCATTGGCTGCGCTGGTTGTCA
>JBAXIC010000115.1:0-3295 GCA_037138575.1 Actinomycetes bacterium | reverse complement strand
GATGCGAAAAAATTGGAATCCACTTTACAAACTCAAATTCAAAGCCTTCAATCGCAGTTTCAAACTTTGGCTGATTCTTTAACGCTGTATAAATCACAGATTACATATCTCAATAGCCAGGTAAGTTCGCTCAATAAAAATGCAACTGCTTTGAGCGTTAAGCTGCGAAAGATTTGCGGAGTTAAACCAAAACCAAAGGGCTGCTAGTCGATAGAAACTAAGTCGAAATACTCGTCTTTCCATAGATCCTCATCGCCATCTGGTAACAAGATGCGACGGTGTACAGGCTTTAACCCGTCACGTGCATCGGGTAACGCACGTGAATAAATTACTGAGTATGCATATTCAAGAAATGATTCAGATACTTCTTTGGATACATCGATATCAATAATCTTTCCTGGAAACTCCCCAGGTTTTGGACCGACGGGCTTTTTACCCTTTGCCGCAGTTTTCGCGGGGTTCTTCGCAGTTGCCATGGGGAGCGATGTTGCTCCACGCAAGGAATTTATCGCCAACGCCGAAATCGATCGCGAACATATCGACGCTTAAGGCCTAGTTCCTACTATCCTTTTGGAATGCGCCGCAAAGCCTCTGTAGTACTAATTGCCTTAGTGGCTGCCTTATTCATTGCACCACCTAGTTATGCAGTGGCTCCGGTGACAGGCAAAGCATGTAGCAAACTAGGTCAAACTCAGCTCTATAAATTTAAGAACTACACATGTATTAAATCTGGCAAAAAACTTGTGTGGAGCAAACCGGTTGCTGTTGCGGTCATTGCGCCGAAACCTTCAGCCACACCAACTCCAACACCACCGCCAACACCAACACCAACGCCAACACCAACACCACCGCCAACTCCGGTTCCGGTTCAAACGGTAAGTGGAGTCGTTGTACCTGCACCAAAGGCGTATCCCAAAGTAGTAGGCACATTAAACGCTTCTGCATCTGCGGTAACTACTAGTTTTGAGCTTCCAGTGTCTGTGCAAGCTCCACCAAGTGGCACAAATGTCAAAATATGGATTTATAACCCATCTGATCAAAAAACTAGTGCCGGATCGCCAGGAATTTTTCTGGGTTTACCCAGCGGTGACTGGAAATTTTATGCTGCAAATCCCGATGGAAGCTTTTATGCCAATCTGTCACCTGGAACTTATGGATTTGATGTTGTCGAACCAAATGCAACGCAGTACTTGCGCAAAAGATATGCAGGAGTTGTAAATGCATCTGGAATTTTTTCAATCACAGGATTGAATGCAAATATTGCTGGGTATTTCACAGTTACCGTTGACCTTGCTCCAGTTTCAAATCCAATGGTTGATGAGTTAAAGAAGAAACTAACTGCACTTGCCAGTATTCCTGCTTCAAGTTTCAACCCAGTTTCAGCATGCCAATTAATAGATCAAGTAACACCTACGAGATCATTATCAGTTGCGCTAACTGCGGGCTTTCCTAAAGTACCAATTCGCCTGGCTTCTTACGGACACATCAAAGCGTTAATAGTTCCCATAGATTTCACCGATATTGCTGGCAAAGATGACCCTTTAAATTATTTCGGACATATTGCCGACGGCGTAAGCACCTTCTATTCAAAGCAGTCATACGGGCAATTGGCTTTTGATTTTGATGTAGTTTCGAATTGGATACATGCACCATTTTCGTCAACCAAATATGGTACGGGTGCAACTGTAGGCGCAGGTGATCCTGATGGATATCGCAGCGCAATTATTGCATTAACTGACGGCCCGATTGATTACAGTTCTTATGACGCGGTGTATTTCTTAGTCCCCAAAGAAATGCCGATGGCGAATATGGGCTGGGGTCCTGCAATTGCTTATCCAAACTGGATCAGTAACGGCGTAATTTTAAGTGGTGCTACCGGTGGAGCCGATATGTACTACAACGAAAACAATGGAATAGCTGGTGCGACTTGGAAGTGGATGGCCCATGAAACTGGACATTCATTTGGACTCTATGATGAAGATTTCAATCACCAATATCAAACTCTAGGTTCTTGGGGCATCATGGCTGATAGTTGGTCAAAGAGCGCAATTGAACTAGGGGCTTGGGATCGTTATCTGCAAGGTTGGTTACCGCAATCTCAAGTGAACTGCACCCAGATATCAGATTTAACTACAGATGGTGCAACGACCAAGATTTCCCCAATAGTGCGCCAAGATAAGGAAGTTAAAACAATCATGGTGCCTTTATCTGCCTCGAAGATTTTGGTTATTGAATCACGTAAAAGCGAAAGTTTGGACATTATTCCAGCTGGCAAAGAAGGCGTACTTGTCTATACCGTTGATATGACCAAGGGCCAATTAGGTGGTGGATACGAGATTCAAAAACGCATAGGTTCGACGGATAAAAACTATTATTCGGACGCGGCTTTGCGCACTGGAGACTCAATCACTGTAGATGGGGTAAAGATTACGGTGACAACCTTGGATAAATCGGGTGACTCGGTAAAAATAAGTAAGCCTTAGTCGATAGAAACTAAGTCGAAATACTCGTCTTTCCACAGATCCTCATCGCCATCTGGCAACAAGATAACGCGCTCTGGCTTTAATGACTGCACCGCGCCTTCATCGTGAGAAACCATGATTACTGAGCCTTGATATTCAGCTAACGCTCCAAGAATTTCAGCGCGAGAAGCTGGATCTAAGTTGTTTGTTGGCTCATCAAGTAACAGCACGTTAGCCGCAGAAACAACAAGCACGGCCAAAGCAAGACGGGTACGTTCGCCACCAGATAGAACCTTCACTGGTTTATGTACATCATCGCCAACAAATAAGAATGAGCCCAAAGTATTGCGAGCTTCAGGTTCGCGAATATCTGGCGTCGCAGACATCATGTTTTCTAATACCGAGCGCTCAAAATCAAGTGATTCATGCTCCTGGGCGTAGTAACCAATCTTTAAGCCATGACCATGTTCAACTTTTCCAGTATCAGATTCAAGTTCTCCAGCCAAAATGCGAAGGAGTGTTGTTTTACCCGCACCGTTAAGTCCAAGGATTACAACACGTGAACCCTTATCAATAACGCAAGAAACATCGGTAAAGATTTCAAGAGAGCCATAAGATTTCGAAAGCTCTTCGCCAGATAAGGGAGTCTTGCCACATGGTGCTGGGGTAGGAAAACGAAGGCGGGCAACCTTGTCGCTGACGCGAACATCTTCAAGGCCACTGCGGAGTTTTTCAGCACGGCGCAACATTCCTTGAGCCGCCGTTGCCTTAGATGCCTTAGCGCGCATCTTTTCGCCTTGCTTCTGCAAAATCTCTGCACGCTTTTCAGCGTT
>JBAXIC010000114.1:0-3299 GCA_037138575.1 Actinomycetes bacterium | reverse complement strand
AAATTTCGGCCGAAGTTGTTGGCGAGCGTTATACGCGATTACACCATCACCAACAGGCAATTTCATTATCAGTTAATGAAGAAGCTGTCGGCAAGGAGTTCAAAGTCCTGGTTGGTGATTATGAGGGCCGCCGAGATGAAGCTCAGGAACGCATGACGGGTCGAAGTGAAGATTTTAGGTTGGTGCATTTTTCAAATACGGCCGATGCTCGTCCGGGGGATGAAGTTGAAGTGGATATCACGCAGGCATCGGCGCACTATTTAATAGGTACTCCAGGAAATGTTAGAGCAACTCGTGGCGGGGATGCCCATGCAGCACGCAGCGCGGAGAAAACTAAATCTGCAACCCTTCTCGGTATGCCAACAGTTAAACCATGAAATTAATAGTTATTTGTGGGGCAACTGCAACAGGTAAGAGTGATTTAGCGATTTCACTTGCTACCCATCTTGATGCCGAAATCATTAACGCAGATTCGATGCAGACTTATCGGGGAATGGACATCGGTACGGCAAAACTTCCGATTCAAGAGCGTGCTGGTATACCTCACCACATGCTCGATGTCTTAGATGTGACCGAAGATTCAACTGTTGCTTGGTATCAAGAGAAAGCGCGGGCGGCAATCGCAGATATACATGGGCGAGGCAAAGATGCGATCGTTGTTGGCGGAACTGGCTTGTACATTAAATCGATTCTTGATGAACTCAATTTTCCGGATACTGATCCAGTAGTACGAGCCGGCCTTGAACTGGAACTTGCAACGATAGGCATTAACCCATTATTTGAACGATTAGAAAAATTGGATCCAGCGGCTGCGATCGCAATTGATCGTGCTAATGCGCGTCGAGTAATACGCGCCTTAGAAGTTATTTCGATTACTGGAAAACCATTCACGGCAAATCTTCCTCGAGAAGCAAGTACTCGCTATCCAGATGCCGTGCAATTTGGACTTGTCATGGATCGAGAAAATTTGATAGAGCGCATTGACCAACGAGTAGATCGCATGTGGGATTTAGGTTTTGTTGCAGAAGTCGAACAACTTCTAAAAGAAGGAATAACTTCTGGACGAACTGCGCAGTTAGCACTTGGGTATTCACAAATTATCGCTATGAAAAATGGGCTTCTCAATGAAGATGATGCTAAGGAAGACACCAAGCGTGCCACTAGGCAGTATGCACGCCGACAAGAGACATGGTTTTCTCGCGATGAGCGTATTACATGGATTTCACAAGCTCAGCCTCGTTTAGAAACTGCGCTCCACCATCTTGGACAGTTAAACTGATGACAATGATTGCAACATATGCTCACGGAACAGAAAATGACTTTGTCCTTGTCTTTGATCCCAAAGACGAACAATCAATAACTACTGCCCAGACAGCCGCGATTTGTAACCGTGAAACTGGAATAGGTGCCGACGGCTTAATTCGAATTATTAAGCGCGACGAAAAATGGTTCATGGATTATCGAAATGCCGATGGATCTTTAGCCGAGATGTGCGGAAATGGAATTCGCGTTATGGCCCGTTACTTAGTAGAACGTGGGCATATGCCTGAAGGTATTTTTGCGATTAATACCCGCGATGGAATTAAGCATCTACGCGTTCCGATGGTTGGTGACATCTCGGTAAATATGGGACAAGTGAGCAATGAAGGCGAAGAGATCACCGCTGCAACCAACGGGCATATTTGGAATGGTTATAACATCAATGTTGGTAACCCACATGCTGTTGTATTTGTTGACGATATTGCTCAAGTAGGTTCACTCGATGAAGCTCCAATTGTTCGACCTAAGGATTCTTATCCTGAAGGGGTGAATGTAGAGTTTGTACAAGTAACAGGTGATCATGAAGTAACTATGCGAGTCTTTGAACGCGGAAGTGGTGAAACTCGATCATGCGGAACTGGCACTTGCGCTGTAGCTTTAGCGGCATCACTTCACACAAAGGAGCGCCTTCCTGCCCACTGGGTAATTTACCCACCGGGAGGCAGACTAGAAGTAACAATTGATGGACATTCCAATGCAACACTTATCGGACCTGCAGTACTCGTGAAAGATGTAGATATAACGGAGTTCCTACTTGCCTGATAAAGAATTTGATGATGAGTTTGAAGCCCTCCTTGCCGAGAGTGCGCGCGTTGCAGCCGATTACGATGCAAGCGAAGAAGATCAGCTGGTCGATCCAACACAAGAACTTTCTGAGCGACACTCACTTCGCCGTGTTAAAGGTTTTTCTACTCAACTTCAAGATATTACTGAAGTTGAAAATCGTGAGTTACAACTTGAGCGCGTTGTCTTAGTAGGCGTTTGGACAGAAGGCACCTCGGAGATGGCTGAAAACTCTTTAGCTGAGTTAAAAGCTTTAGCTGAAACAGCTGGTTCAGAGGTCCTTGAAGGAATCATTCAACGCAGAGATAAACCAGATCCAGCTACATATATTGGCTCTGGAAAAGTTGCTGAACTAAAACAGATAGTGATGTCCACCGGCGCTGACACAGTAATTTGCGATGGAGAATTGTCGCCATCTCAACTTCGCCAGCTAGAAGAAAAGATTAAAGTGAAAGTTGTTGATCGCACCGCTTTGATTTTAGATATCTTTGCTCAGCATGCAAAAAGCAAAGAGGGTAAAGCACAAGTAGAACTTGCACAGATTGCTTATCTATTGCCACGTCTTCGAGGTTGGGGTGATTCGCTTTCACGCCAAGCTGGTGGTCGAGCCGCTGGTGGTGCCGGTATTGGTGGTCGCGGTCCTGGTGAAACTAAGATCGAAACTGATCGCCGAAAGATTCGCGACAAAATGGCCAAACTTCGCAAAGAAATTGCAGAGATGAAAGTTTCTCGCGATACCAAACGTCAAGAGCGTCGCCGCTTTAATATTCCATCTGTTGCAATTGCCGGATATACCAATGCCGGAAAATCCTCACTTCTTAACCGACTTACCGATGCAGGCGTGCTAGTTGAAAATGCTTTATTTGCAACTCTTGATCCGACAGTGCGTAAATCACAGACAAGTGATGGACGCGTCTACACGTTAAGTGACACTGTAGGTTTTGTGCGCCACTTGCCGCATCAACTCATCGACGCATTTAAATCAACGTTGGAAGAAGTTTCAGGTTCAGATGTAATTGTTCATGTTGTAGATGGTTCGCATCCAGATCCATTTGAACAGATTCGTGCTGTTCGCGAAGTTATTGCTGAGATTGGCGGGGGAGATATCCCGGAGATAATTGCGATTAACAAGGTTGATATAGCCAAACCTGAAGTAATTATGGAGATTTTACGAAAAGAGCCCAATAGCTACGCCT
>JBAXIC010000113.1:0-3336 GCA_037138575.1 Actinomycetes bacterium | reverse complement strand
TAGAAACCAAGCTCATCACATAAATCCAAGAATGCAGCATCATTTGGATAATGTGAAGTACGAACTGCATTGAAGTTCCAGCGCTTAAGCTCGAGCAAATCTTCACGCATGTCATCACGGGTCAATGCGCGACCTGTAAAGCGGTTGAAATCGTGTCGGTTAACTCCGTAGAAAATAATTGGCTGACCATTAACTAGAAAATCTTGGCCTTTGATTTCAATAGATCTAAAACCGACTTTTTGCTGCGAAATCTCGACGATGTTGCCATCTGGATCGATGAGTTCGATATGCAACGTATAAAGATTTGGTGATTCTGCAGACCAGGCTTTTACCTTAGGAATACGTGTATTTAAATGGATTTTGCCCGCTGGCCATGGTTCATTCTCTTCGATTGCTTTCTTAGCATCGGCGGGCATATTGCCATGCCAAAACTTTCCATGGAAATACTCATCGCTTCTCAGCTTTAAAGTTTCATCACGCTCGGTCCAAAGGGGAGCCACAAAAACTTTAAGTGTTGAAGAAAGTTGAGCAGCTTTTACTTTTGGTAGCTCTTCAATGGATGTGCGCAAGGTGTAGTTATGTGTCGAAATATTATCAATCGATGCAATGTGTGCACGGATATCCAAAGTTCCCGTCGTGCCATCTTTAGCAAGACCCGCAGTTGTATAAAAACGCTCAATGTAAACTTTATTTGTTGCGAAGAGTTTTACCGAGCGAGTGATTCCACCATGCCACCATTGATCTTGGTCCTCAATAAAAGTTGCATCAGACCATTTAGTAACATCAATTCTCAAAACATTGCTTCCATGATTTACAAACTTTGTAACGTCAAACTCTGCCGCAAGTCGTGAATCCTTAGCTAGACCGACTTCAACACCGTTGACATATACGAGCGCAACAGATTCAAATCCGCCAAGCTGGAGAACAATGCGCTTGCCAACCCAACTTTCAGGTAAATCAAAATCGCGCTCATAAACACCATGTGGATTTTGTTCTGGAACAAAGGGGGGCTGTTCTTCAAAGGGCATCTGCACATTTGTGTAAATCGGTTTATCGAAAAATACTTCGCTCTCAGGTTGCATCGTCCATAACCCTGGAACTGGAATCGTTGCCCATTTGCGTCCGATTGATTCGCGAGGGCTGCGCAAAAGTTGGAAACGCCATGTTCCATCGAGGCTAATTTTCTCGATATGCTCAATATTGAGCATAGGCAGACGATTTACTGCAGTGGTTTCAGGGCTCATCCAGTAGTTCGTAATCATGTAGGCAAGTCTGCCACTCGGCCAAGATTGCCGCCTAATCGCCCTTGATTAGCCTGATAGCCTCTTTCCAGACACCCACTGTTCACCCGAAACGGACACAATCACACTATGAAGCTCCAAAACATCACCGACCGCGAGATGAGTTGGCTCTCCTTTAATCAGCGGGTTTTAGAGTTGGCCGAAGATTCAGCGACGCCGTTACTAGAGCGTGTTCGCTTCTTGGCGATCTTTTCATCAAACCTCGATGAATTTTATATGGTCCGTGTAGCAACTTTGATGAGTAAATTGGAAAATGGCGTAACTGCCGCAAATGTTGCGGGGTTTACCCCAACGGAGTTAATGAAGCAGGTTTCACAGAGCACCAATGAATTAATGGCCCGTCAATCCCGAGTTTTTCACGAAGAGATTGAGCCTTTGCTTAAAAATGAAGGAATCGAATTCGTGCATTGGGATCAACTCGATGACACCGAGCGCGGATACGTCACTAAGTTATTCCACGATCGAATTTTTCCAGTTTTAACGCCACTAGCCGTAGATCCATCACATCCTTTTCCATACATCTCTGGACTATCACTTAACTTGGCGGTCATAGTTAAGAACCCAACATCGAATGAAGAGTTTTTTGCCCGAGTCAAAGTTCCAGAAATTCTGCCACGCTTTATTGCAACTGCAAAAAACGGTTCTACAAGATACTTACCTCTTGAAGATTTGATAGCTATTCACTTGCAGGAGCTCTTCCCAGGAATGATTATCGAAGATCATTACACATTTCGTGTCACCCGAAATCAAGACATGGATCTTGATGAGGAAGAAACGGAAGATATTTTGGTTTCCCTTGAACAGGAGTTAGCACGTCGCCGATTTGGCCCTCCAGTTCGCCTTGAAATTGAAAGCGGCGTCGATGAGAGTTTAGTTACGCGCTTATCGGATGAACTCAAAATTAATCCTGAAAATATTATTCATATTAAAGCGCCACTTGACTTAACTTCACTGAATAAGATCGCTGATCTTGATTTTCCAGATTTAAAATTTGATAGATTTAGGTCGCGAACGGCCAAGGCGCTATCTGAGGTAGATCAAGAGGATCCAGATCTCTTTTTCGCAGCAATTCGTCAGGGTGAAATTCTGCTTCACCACCCCTATGAATCCTTTACTTCATCGGTTGTCCACTTTTTGCAAAACGCAGCAGAAGACCCTCAGGTATTAGCTATTAAACAGACGCTGTACAGAACATCTGGTGATTCACCCATCATTGAAGCGCTCATTGAAGCGGCAGAAGCAGGCAAGCAAGTACTTGCAGTTATTGAAATCCGCGCCCGTTTTGACGAACAAGCAAACGTGCGATGGGCCCGTAAATTAGAAGCTGCCGGCGTTCATGTGGTCTATGGATTAATGGGCTTAAAAACCCATGCAAAGCTCTCACTAGTAATTCGTGATGAGCCAAATGGCTTACGACGTTATTGTCATATGGGAACCGGAAACTACAATCCAAAGACCGCTCGCATGTATGAAGATTTAGGAATTCTCAGCGCCGATCCAGAGCTAACGGAGGATTTAACTAAGCTTTTCAATCAGCTCTCTGGATTTGCTCCGCAATCAACCTATTCACGTTTACTCGTTGCACCATCAACATTGCGTTCAGGACTTATTGAGCGAATCGATCGAGAGATTGAAAATCACAAGGCTGGAAAGCAATCTGGAATCCAACTGAAATTAAATTCAATTCTAGATGAAGGATTTGTAGCAAAGCTTTATGAAGCCTCACAGGCCGGTGTAAAGATAGAACTACTCGTTCGAGGTATTTGCGCAGTTCAACCTGGTCTAAAAGATATCTCCGAAAACATAACTGTTAAATCAGTTCTTGGTCGCTTTCTTGAACACTCGCGAATTTTTCACTTCATAAATGCCGGAAATGATGAGTACTGGATTGGAAGCGCCGATTTAATGGGACGCAACCTTGATCGCCGTGTGGAAAGTTTGGTACGTATAGATAAGAAAGATCATCAACATCGCCTTCAAGGAATAATCGACCTTGGCCTAAGCCCTGAATCTGCTAGTTGGAATTTAACTGGTA
>JBAXIC010000112.1:0-3338 GCA_037138575.1 Actinomycetes bacterium | reverse complement strand
AACAACGAGTTTATGAAACTAACTCAGTCTCTTGCTCCTAAGGGCTTTGTTGGAATCGTTGTTCCAAACCCAGCAATCGTTGGTGGATATGCTGCAAAGATTGCTATCGATCTTCTAGATGGTAAGTCAGTTGCAGCTAAGAACCTATTGACTCCAAAGGCACTTACATATGCTGCAGACAAGAAGGAAATTGATGCTCGAATTGTTGCAACGCAAGAAGCAACTTTCTCCGCAACTCTTTCACTTCCTGGCAAGACAACATTCACACCTTCACAGCTATTCCGTTGCAAGGCACCGCAAGATTCAAATGACGGCGGACGCTCGTAGCTATTAGTTCAAATAAAAGCTAGAAGTTGCCTTACATTGGTTGAGGCTTGGAGGGAAATCTTCAAGCCTCAACTAATGAAAAATCCCAACGCAAGATAGGAGTGAAATTGACCACTGATTTACTGCTCGAGATCAACTCTGTAGCCAAATCGTATGGTCCAGTAGTAGCTCTAAAGAAAGCAAATTTATCGGTCAAGCCAGGCGAGATTCACGCACTTCTAGGTGCAAACGGTGCTGGTAAGTCCACTTTGGTCAAGATATTAACTGGCGTCATTACATCTGATACCGGACATATTTCATTACACGGTAAAAAAGTTCAATTCTCTTCTCCAGATGATGCAAGAAAGAACGGCGTTGCACCAGTATTTCAAGACCCTGCATTAATCCCCGACGTTTCTCTTCAGCGAAATTTGGCTTTGACTGGCACAAATGAAAAACGCTTTCTTAAAGAGATTAAAGCAATGGGTATATCGGTAAATTTGAATGAAATTGCCGCCAACATAGAACTTCCAACTTTGCGCATGATTGACCTTGCCAGAGCGCTTAGCCACGATCCAGAACTTCTTATTTTGGATGAAATCACTGCAGCGCTACCTATTGATTTAGTCGATAAAGTCATTGAGATCATGAATGCCCAGAAGGCAAAGGGCAAATCTGTTATTTTCATTTCACACCGGCTTGCAGAGATTGAAAGTATCTGTGATTGGGCAACTGTTTTAAGAGATGGAATTGATGTTGACTCTTTTGAGGCAACAAGGCAGATTGAAGACAGAATTGTTTCTGCGATGCTTGGCGAGAAAAACAACATTACAAATGCCTCAAGAAAAAGCAGACAACGCTCTGGCGAATCTAAGGTTTTACTAGAAGTAGTCAATCTTGCCGGAGGCAAAAACTTAACGGATGTGTCTTTTGAAATCAAAAGAGGGGAAGTATTGGGTGTTGTCGCACTAGAGGGCCAGGGCCAAGATTTCTTATTCGAGATTTTGGCTGGACAATCAAAACCTGACTCGGGTGAGATTCTGGTAAATGGTCAGAAAGTGGTTTTTAAGCATCCAGCAGATGCAATCAAATTAGGAATTTCATATGTCCCGGGTGATCGTAAATCTGCATTAATGCCACAGCGCTCTATTAGGGAGAATTTAGCGCTCACAAGATTTAGAGGCTTTAAGAACTGGGGGAGAATCAAGGGCAAAGAGGAGAATAGGACGGTTGATAACGCAGTTGCAGCACTTGAAATTGATACACGTGCTAAATCTCAGGTTAAAAGGCTATCGGGAGGAAATCAACAAAAGGTGACAATTGGTCGCTGGGTCACCACTGGTTTTGATTTACTGCTGTGCTTTGACCCAACAAGAGGAATCGATGTTGGAACTAAACAGCAGATCTATGAATTAATCAGAAAATTTGCCGATGACGGCAAGTCTGTACTTTTGTTCACATCAGAGCTTCGCGAGATCCAATTAACCTGCGATCGCGCGATCGTTATTTATGAGGGTAAAGTCCAAGCTGACCTTGCGATTGAAAAGTGCGATGAAGAGAATTTGATGAATGCTGCTCACGGATTAGTAGCTTCATCATGAATCTAGTCCAAGCTCGCAGACAGAGTTGGAATATCGGAATTGTTGTTTTAGTTTTTATTTTGGGCTTCTGGAGAATTAATCAGCTGCCTCAATTTGGTGCCTATGAGGCACGCACTTTCATCTTGGGCATTTTGCCAATTGCTCTTTTATCGATGGGTCAAGCCGTCATCATTATCGGTGGCGGTATTAACCTTGCTATTGGCGCTGAAGCAGTCTTGATCAACTGTTTGAGTGCTAAATTCATGGTTGGAACATCCTTCACAACTTCAGTCTTACTGGCGTTATTTTTCATCGCCGTAGGTGGTCTTATTGGTGCACTAACTGGGTGGATTGTCTCTGCTTCGGGCATCGCCGATATTGTCGTTACTTTGGCTACAAGTTTTCTTTTAGTCGGTGTGGCAATGTTTGTGATGCCACAACCAGGTGGCGGTATCAACCAAGGCGTGGCAGACCTCATTGGTGGAAAAGATCCAAACTTTATTCCACCACTTGTTTGGTTAATTCTGCCGCTTCTAATCATTTGGATCCCGCTCTATAGAAGTCGCACAGGAATTGCGATGTATGCAATTGGATCCAATAAGGATGCAGCCTTTCTCTCTGGCGTAAATGTCAATCGCACTCGAATCAAATTGTATGCAGGGGGAGGCCTTTTTGCCGGCTTATCAGGCGTTGTTTTAACTGGAATTACCTTGAGTGCAAGTCCATTTGCAACGATTAGTAACACCGCAACCCTAAACGCAGTTGCTGGAGCCGTCTTAGGCGGAGTTTCCCTTGCAGGCGGTGTTGGCGGATTAGCTGGACCTGCAATGGCAGCGTTGATTTTGTATTTCATTCCAAATATTTTGCTCGCTTATGGAATTGATCCTGCATATTCACAGATCATTACTGGCGCCCTTACGATTTTTGTGGTTCTAGTCGGTGGATTACTACGCAAACGAACAGGAAAAAGTTAAATGAGCGCGGTCAAGAGCTTTGCAATGGCGAAGGTTTCCAAATCAGTTTGGGCACTCATTGGAATTCTTATTGGATTGTTTTTGCTTACTAGCTCTATTGACCCATACTTTTTCTCTATTCCAGCTGTTGGCGTCACCTTTGCTCTTGCCGCACCTCTTGGTTTGCTAGCTGCGGGTCAAACCATCTGCATGCTTACAGGCGGCATTGATCTTTCCCTTGCAATGATTGCAGCTGGTGCTGCCTTCATCGTCAGTGTTAAATCACCATCAGGAACTTTGAACGCATTACTCTGGGGAGCATTTTTCTGCATCCTCGTAGGATCAATCAATGGTCTAGCCGTTGGATTATTTGGAATGAATCCGCTGATTATGACTCTTGGAATGAACGCCGTGTTAATCGGTGTTTTCACAGTTGGTGTGACAACTTTTCTTAAGGGAAGTTCTACTATGCCAGAGATTTTGGTTACGGCTAGTAATG
>JBAXIC010000111.1:0-3353 GCA_037138575.1 Actinomycetes bacterium | reverse complement strand
CACGTTCGATAAATTCAATTGGCTGCAGAAAAGCCGCGCGCGTATGTGTTCGTCGCAACGCCGATAAAACCGCGGTGCCAGAAAACGCCAATAGCGCTGCAGTAAATATTGCGCGCGGAATATCCCATGCCATCGATGTTGCGAAATGAAAGATTATGAAGCGATGAAAGTTTTCACTAAATGCTCCATTGATTACATATGAGAGTTGCGTATCGCCACCCAAAGCCCAGGGCCAGAACTGTAAATCCATAAGGATTCCGAAAACTTCGGAGGCTATGATTCCAAAGATAATGAGAACCACGATCTCGCCTTTGCCGCGCAGTTTTTTAGCTGGAATTAATCCTGCAGCCATACCTATCCACGCCGCTGCAAAAACTTGATATCCAAGCCATGGGCCTAGGCCTCCAGTCAGTAAAGCCGAAACAAACATCGATGTTAAACCTAAGAGAAAACCAAATGATGGCCCAAAGACCCGAGCGCTAAGAATTAAAATGAACCACATTGGTTCGATACCGACTGCGCCAGCACCAAGAGGTCTCACTGCTGCGATCAAAGCAGATAAAACCCCTAAGAGGGCCACGGATTTAGCATCTAAACGGGAGTTCGAAATTTGAACAAGTACTAGAACAAAAGAGATTGATACTGCTATCCAGAAAAAAATCTGTGTACGAGGTAAAGAGTTTCCACCATAGAAAAAGGGCCATAAAAATCCGGCGGAAGAAGTCAATGATGCAACGGTTAAAACAATGGTGCTTACACGTGAAAATCGGACAATATCTGGAGTGAGCATTACTCGGCACCTTCAATCGCGCGCACGACATCGGCAACGGTGAGCCAAGGTTGCGGCGCCATGACTTTTGATACTTGCGGTGCAAATGCAGGCGATGAGAGCAAAACATCGATGGTTGGGCCATCAGCAACGATTTCACCGTCAGCGATAAATATGGTTCTGGTCGCTAACTCTGCAACGAGCTCAACATCATGAGTAGCAATAATGACACTGCGGTTGAAAACTCGAGCGAAATCAATGAGCATCTTTGTAAGGACTCTCTTGGCTTGGTAATCCAAACCTCGTGTTGGTTCATCAAGAATTAACAGGCGGGGATTCGCCGATAAAACAACGCTTAAAGCAAGACCTAAACGTTGACCTTCAGATAAATCACGGGGATGGGTATTGCCGGATACACCTGGAACAAGTTGCGACAAAAGTGCAAAAGTTGTACCAGGTTCTACTTGGTTATCTTGATCAGCTTGCTCACATTCATTGGCTACAGATTGTCCGTAGAGCAAATCACTTGGCTCTTGTGGAATAAATCCTACGTTTTCTCGCCGCGCCTTACTATGAAGTTTTTGAGAGTTAATTCCATTTACTAATACTTCACCGAAAGCGTTATCGCTTACCCCTGCAATTGCACGGAGCAGAGAAGATTTTCCAGCACCATTGCGACCCATAATCGCAACGATTTCATTCTCATAAATCATTGTTGAGATTGAATTCAAGGCGTTTTTACCGTTGTAGGAAACGCTAAGTTCATTGATAGAAACAACTGAATGAGTAGAAGCGGTCATTTCTTTGGGGGTAGATAGCTCAAGAGAGCCTCTCAACTCAGAGGTCATTCGACGCATTTCGCGAACTGAAACTCCGATCTCTTTTAGGCCAAGTGCACGAGCAAGTTCAACAATTGGGGGAGCGATAGGTGAATTCATCAAGATTTGTTCGGGGGTGCCAACTACCGCACTTCCTGCACCGTTTATATGAACTATCCGATCAGCAAATTGAATAACTCGTTCTAACTTATGTTCGGCAATCACAACGGTAAGACTTAGATCGTGAACCAAACGGTGAAGAATTGAAAGAACTTCCTCGGCAGCAATGGGATCTAAGGCACTAGTTGGTTCATCGAGAACTAAAACTTTAGGGTGAGCAACGAGTGCGCTTGCAATAGCAACGCGTTGCTGTTCTCCTCCGCTCAAAGTCATAATCGCACGATTACGAAGTTGTGCAAGTGACATAAGATCTAAAACTTCTTCGACACGTTTGCGCATAGTCTCGTTGTTTAAGTTCAACGCCTCCATGCCAAATACCAACTCTTCTTCAACGGTATCTGCGACAAATCCATTAGCTGGGTTTTGTCCAACGATTCCAATGAGATGGGCCAAAGCACCTGGTTTAACGCTTGCCGTTGAGATTCCATTTACTGAAATATCTCCGGCCAAGATTCCGCCAGTGTGGTGTGGGACCAGTCCGTTGATGAGACGAAGCAGCGATGACTTTCCTGAACCCGTTGGTCCAATAACCAGTACTAGTTCACCTTCGGCGATTTCAAGCGTCAAATCTTCAATAACCGTTGTTGTTGAGTTGGGATAGATAAGTGAAACATTAGAAAACTTGATCATGACAGACCCACAACTAAAAATCCTGCAGTGATTACGGCAGTATCGATTCCCGCCCACTTTATGGGGCGATATCGGGACCTCTTCTTACTTATTCCATAGCCCCGAGAATCCATTGCAGCTGCCAAATCAAGCGACCTAGCCAAAGACTCCTCAAGCAAAGGCACTGCTATTCGTTTAAAAGATTTCAATCCACGTGTTCGCTGACCACGCAATCTTTGGGCCATTCGAATTCGAGAAACAGATGAAACCAATTGTGGAAGCACTGAGGTTGCGATTACGACGGTAACTCCAAATTCATAAAGATAAATCGGAAGCACCCGCAGCAATCTGTGTGGGCTGGTCAGTGATGCTGCTGCTCCGAAAATTACAAGCATCGCACAGATTACGATTCCCTCAGATATTGACGAACTAAGACGTTCTAAAGTTACATTGCCACCAATACGAATCCCTGGCATCCAGTGAGGAAGCGGAAGGATTGGAATTCTAAAAAGAACTGTTCCGGGAATTGGGACACCTATAAGTACTCCGATAACTGCCCGCACCGAAATAATCCAGATTGCAAGCTTCAGGGTCCAATTAAATGAACATCCCCATGGCGCGTTGTCCCGTTGAGTAAAAACGATTGCTGACATAACACCCACGACTAGTAAGGCATATCTAGGTGTATTAACTCGAGCTACCGCAGCAGCAAGAGCTAAAGAAAATATCCACCACGTTAATGGGTGAAATGTCAGCTTCTTCATATCGTTATTTAGTTTTAATTAACGCTTTTGGAGTATTAATCTCTAACCCGCACTCTTTAGCTGGGTATCCAGATAGTCCGCAGATAAATCCAGAAGATGCAGCTCGAATCTTTACAACTTGATTGAGCACATCAATTCCCTGAGATGTTTTTGCTGTACGGACGCAGGTTGAAATTGTTTTCCGTGGTGTTTCACCTTTTGGTGCCCAAGTTT
>JBAXIC010000110.1:0-3401 GCA_037138575.1 Actinomycetes bacterium | reverse complement strand
TTAGTCCACGATTCGGAGTGACAGTGCCTACATATCAATATGCATGTAACGCCTGCGCCCATGAATTCGAGGTCTTCCAATCATTTAGTGATGCCTCGCTTACCGTGTGCCCGGTTTGTAAAGGCGAGATCCGAAAGGTCTATAGCGCAGTAGGAGTTGTATTCAAAGGTTCAGGATTTTATAAAACTGATTCTGTCGCCAAGAAAACCTCTACTGAAAGTTCAAAACCAGTTTCAGCTCCCGCGGCAGCGCCTGCAGCAGCACCCTCAGCAAAAGCTGATTAATCCTCGTGATGAGGCGGCTTATCCGACTTCATCTCTTCTTCACGGCGCAGTTGTTCGGCAGCAGCTTCAGGATCGATCTCATCTGAAGTCACATTAGGAAAGAGATCACTCATAGTTTTAAGTCTAGCGCTAAGGAGTAGTAAAGGTGTTTGAGAAGCTTGGAAAGTTCCTCGTTAAGCGCAGCAAGATTGTATTGCTCGTATTTATTCTTGCGACATTGGCCGCAGGCGCCATTGGCTCACAAGCGTTTGGCCGTCTCGATAGCGGCGGATATTCAGATAAAAACAGTGATTCTTCTAAAGCTGCTGATTACGTCATTAACAAATTTAAAGTTCAAGAACCGATTGTGACACTAGTAGTTGATTCGACAACAAGCATTGATGATCCTGCAGTTGCCGCAAAAGGCGTTGCTCTAGAAAAACAAGTGCAAGCTGTTTCTGGAGTTTCTAAGACATATTCATATTGGTCAACAGGCGGTGCGCCAACAATGAAATCTATTGATGGCAAAGCTGCATTCATTTTGATTTATGGAAAACTCAAGTCGGATGACTTCGATGGCCTAAGCAAACTTGGTGCAACCATCCAAGAAAAATTTGATGGAAAATTTCAAGGCTTAGATGTTTATGCATCCGGTCCTGGGGTTGTTACTCATTCAATTAATCACCGAATTGAAAAGGATCTGGCGTTAGCAGAAACTTTAGCTGTTCCATTAACTTTTATTCTTCTCCTCTTTGTTTTTGGCGCGCTAGTTGCCTCGGCAATGCCGCTGTTTGTAGGCGTTACAGCGATTCTTGGCTCTTTCTTCTTAATCTATTTGTTCACTCACTTCACGACCGTGAGCATCTTTGCCCTTAATTTGATTACAGGTCTAGGTCTTGGCTTAGGTATTGATTACGCATTATTGATGGTTAACCGATTCCGTGAAGAACTGCACCATGGAAAATCTGTGGGTGAATCAGTAGAAATCACGGTTGCGACAGCTGGCAAAACTGTTTTCTACTCAGGTTTAACGGTCTTTGTGACTATGGCCTCGTTGCTATTTTTCCCACTAAATTTCTTAAAATCCTTTGGCTTGGCTGGAATCGCTGTTATCTCTCTAGCCGTCACTGGTGCGATTTTTGCGCTTCCTGCTTTGCTCATGCTTCTCGGGCACAAAGTTGATAAAGGCGTCATTCGTCGCAGCGCAATCACTTCAAAAGAAGATGGACGTTGGGCTCGAACTGCACGTGAAGTTATGAAGCGACCTATTCCAGTTGTGATTGCCTGTTTAGTTGTCCTGGGAATTCTCGCAGCGCCCGTTGTAAATATCGCATTTGCCCAGATTGATTCTCGTGTTTTACCGGCTTCAGATCGTGCCGCTATTTCGTCTCAAGTTATCGATACTCGTTTTGATGGTCTTATTGGAAGTCCCATTGAAGTTGTAGTTCCTAACGGTGTTGGGCGTGAAGCCGAAATTAATACTTTCTTAGAACAAGTGAAAAAAGTTGATGGCATTGTTCGAGTCGGAGCTTTTGAAATCTACGGAAAAGATATTCGCGTTCAAGTTATTTCATCTAAAGGCTCACGCACTACAGCATCCGAAGTTGTCATCCACGATATTCGCGATCTCACTATGCCGTCGGGAACTCTCATTGGTGGTTCTGCGGCAGATTTCACAGATTCACAGGATGGCATTGCAAAAACTCTTCCGCTTTCACTTGGTTGGATTGCACTGACGGTTTTGATTTTGATCTTTGTATTTACCGGTTCGATAATCTTGCCTATAAAGGCTGTACTTCTTAATGGCATGTCGCTCATTGCGACTTTGGGTGCAATTACATGGATATTTATTGACGGCCACTTGAAGTGGTTAGTAGGGGACTTCACCGTTACCGGAACACTTGATACTGGCTCTGTCATCTTGGTTGCAGTCGTTGTCTTTGGACTTTCAATGGACTACGAACTCTTTTTGCTTTCACGCATCCGTGAAGAGCATTTAAGTGGTAAATCTAATGTCGAATCAGTAGCCGTTGGCTTACAACGATCTGCTCGAATTATTACTGCAGCCGCCATGTTGCTAGCAGTTGTCTTTGCGACCTTTATGACTAGTGGTGTTACATCTATCAAGATGCTGGGCTTTGGAGTTTCATTAGCAGTTATCTTGGATGCAACATTGGTTCGCGCATTATTAGTTCCTGCCCTTATGCGTTTATTCGGTGAACGCAACTGGTGGGCACCTAAGTGGATGCAAAAGTTCACGCTTAAGCATTAATAATGTAAATGCATTGCATGGTTTACACCTTGGCTTTTTTATTTGAGGAGTTAACCCCTCTGTCTCACAAAAATTAAGCGCGAATTGTGCTTAGTCATGATATTGATATTAAAATATGCATAATTTATGCTTGGAACTTAGGAAGCGATATTTTCTAAGGAGAAATGCGAATATGGTTAAGCCAATTTGCCATTCATCGACTTCAATTTCGATAACTTCTAAAAAAATATTTGTTGCTGTACTTACACTTATATTTTTTTCTACTTCTTTTCTCTCTTCAGCAAATGCTGCGAATAGCACATTGAAGGGTCCAATCGTTGTTGTCGAATCGGGAACGACTCAAACTAATAAGACAACACAAGATCAAAAAGATGTACTCATCGGTAAGATTAAAATTTCATCGTCAGGAAATACTTCTGCCGCACCAAGTCCGACCCCGGCGCAAACTATTCGCACAACTTCCGAATCAACTGTCTCTTTAACATTAGCTGGCCCATTGGAAATTGGAAATAACGGTCAAGTACAGTCAGTTGGATTAACAGGTGCAACAGGTGCAACCGGTGCCAAAGGTGATACAGGTGCAACCGGTGCCAAAGGTGATACAGGTGCAACCGGTGCCAAAGGTGATACAGGTGCGCAAGGTATTCAAGGTATTCAAGGTCCAATAGGACTAACTGGTGCAACAGGAGCTGTTGGGCCACAGGGAATTAAAGGTGATACCGGTTCGCAAGGTGCAACTGGTTCCAAAGGTGATACAGGTTCGCAAGGTGCAACTGGTGCAACTGGTTCCAAAGGTGATACAGGTTCGCAAGGTGCAACTGGTTCCAAAGGTGACACCGGTTCGCAAGGTGCAACTGGTGCAACTG
>JBAXIC010000109.1:0-3408 GCA_037138575.1 Actinomycetes bacterium | reverse complement strand
CGTCACCAGGATGGACACGGGAAGCTGCTACTTGTGCAATTAAATCCTTCTCTGCACGGTTAGTGAGCTCTTTGTCGTGCCAGGTTGGCTCATTTCGATTGCGTTGGACGGCTCCACCATATGTGCGAACAATCTCGCCAGAATCTTCAAGTACGGCTAAATCACGCCGAATTGTTGAGAGCGAAACGCCGAAGCGCTCTGCAAGATCATGAACAGTTATGTTGGGGTCAGCCACAGCAGCGATTAACTGCGCTTTTCGTGACTGAGTTGTTTCACGCTTTTGACGGGCCACAATCACTAACTCCCTTCAAAATGTTAATCAAGCATCTGAAAAAAATCCTGACAAAGTGTTGCACGAAATGCGCAAAATACCTATGAACCAGCTTAAAATAATCAACCGTTCAAGGAGTTTTACACATATCTGCGCTCAATCAGTCGCGAACACTTTCCCCCTGGTTGACAAATATCGGCATCCCAGGGTTATTATGCGCACATCGCGCAATTAACTGCGTGGAGTACATGATTTCTCACCGAGCGCGCCATGGGGGGTTGATGAAGATTCTCGTAATTGGAGACGATCTCACTGGCTGTAACGCTGCCGGAGCCCTCTTTGCCCAGGCAGGCTTCTCGGTCCTGAGCATCACTGGCCGCGTGCAAGGTGCGGGGCTAGCCAGCCAAGCAGAGGTCGTAATTCTAAATACGAATTCTCGAACATCAACTTCAGAATTTGCCTATAAAGAAACTGAAAGCGCTTTGGCCGTCTTCACAGTCGATCCCCTCATTAGTAAGAGAATTGATTCAACTTTTCGGGGAAATATCGGGTACGAGCTCAGAGCTATCAAGGATTCGATCAAGGAGTCACACCCAGGTCGCATAATGAAATTTATAGTCGTTCCCGCATTTCCCGATGCAGGCCGTACGACCAAAGATGGTATTCACTTCTTGCACGGCGTGCCAATTAGTGAATCTAAAGTCAATACTGATCAACACCAGGTTCTTGAAACATCAAGAATCTCAGAGATTTTGAGCTCCCAGTTTGATGGCACGATTAGTGAGATTGATTTAGAGAGTATAAATGCAACTGATGATCAGTTATTTGAAAAGCTCCTAAACTCACAAGCAGAAGTAATTATCTGCGATGCAGAAAATAATGAGCACATTCGAAAAATTGCAAAGGCTGCCGCCCGTGTTGAGAAAACTCATTCAATGCACTGGGTCGCCGTCGACCCTGGTCCATTTTCAGTGGCTCTTACCATTGCAAGGAGTGTTGAACCATCAAGTGCTCATCCGATTATTTTGAGTTTTGTCGCTAGCCACACAACCACATCAAGCGATCAAATAGAATTTTCTAAGGGTAATTTAGGTGCAACTTGGGTGAAAGTTGACACCCGCACGCAAGACCACGGCGAGGTTGTTAAGCAAATACTTGAGATTCGAAATCAAGGTGCAGTCTTCATAGGCATTGATCTTTCTCAACAAAATTTGGAAAAAGTAGAGACTGAATCAATATCGCAACTTTCAAGGTTAATCGTTGAATCATTACAGCCGGCAGCAGTTTATGCCTCAGGGGGTGAAACTGCTGCCGCTGTTTTGCGCGGACTTGAAGCAGAGGCTTTTACAATTGATTTCGAAATCCTTCCTCTGGCTGTATCTGGTCGAATAGTTGGTGGCCCCTTTGCGGAAATGTCATTTGCAACTAAGGGCGGCCTCATTGGTTCTGTAGATGCAACCGCAATATGCCTTAAACACCTTATGCAACTAAGCACATACAAACGTTCCGTCAACCAATCCAACCGAAAGGCCACAAAGCCATGAGTAATGCACAACTTCCAATCCTTGCAGTGACCCTTGGTGATCCAGCGGGTATTGGTCCTGAGATTGTTGCGGCTGCACTTGCTGACCCAACTGCACACAACAACGCTCGTGGGCTTGCAGTCGGTGATTTAGCGGCATTGGAACGTGCAATTGAAGTTCAAAAACTTAATGTGCGAGCTGTTGCAGTGAAAGCAGTTGAAGATGCCGTATTCGCGCCAGGAACTATTGAAATTCTCGATTTGGGTTTAACGGATAAGAATTTGGCAATGGGCATTGTTTCGGCAGAAGCTGGGGCATCGGCAATTGCGGCTATTGAAACCGCAACAAAGCTAGCAATGGAAGGACTAGTAAGTGGAATCGTTACTGCGCCGATTAACAAAGAAGCGATCTGGGCGGCAGGATCAAAGCACTTAGGGCACACAGAAATGCTGGGAGAGCTCACCGGAGCGCCTTCAAGCGACACAATGTTTGTTGTAAAAGGATTAAAACTATTCTTCACAACGCGTCACGTACCTTTGCGCACTGCACTTGACCAGCTTTCAATCGAACGTGTTGAAAAGGCGATTAAAAAGGCAGCCCTTGCACTTGAAACTTTTGGTCAAGGACAAACTCGTTTAGCTGTAGCAGCCGTTTATCCGCACGGTGGCGAAAACGGAAACTTTGGAAGAGAAGAGATTGATATTCTCAAGCCAGCAATCGAAAATTGTCGCGCTCTAGGCATCGATGTAGTTGGACCAATTCCAGCTGATTCAGTTTTCCATCATGGGCTTACAGGTCGCTACGACGGAATTCTTACTCATTTCCACGATCAAGGCCATATTCCTTCAAAAACTTACGACTTCGATGGAACTGTTTCGGTAACAATTGGACTTCCAATTCTGCGAACCTCTGTTGATCATGGAACTGCATTTGATATCGCGGGCAAGGGCATTGCATCATCAGGAACAATGAGCGCGGCCTTTGAAGTTGGTGCTGATTACAGCAAGTACGCGGCGAAGATTAGAGAAGCATTCAAGACGGCTTAGTCGACCACCCAAGTGTCGCCAGAGTTGAGAAGTTTCTCAATATCTCCCGGACCGTCTTTGGCAATCACGGCATCTAACTGTTCATGAACTAATGCGCCATAGGAAGGGCGGATTACATCACGGAAAACTCCGATCGGTGTGTGCTCAAGTGATGACCCTGAAAGGCGCGAGAGAGCGAAAGCATAAGAAGGATCTGGGTCATGCGCATCATGAATAACTAGTGCTGATTCATCAACGGTAGTTAAATCAACAAGCTTGAGTGAAGCGCCTTCACGGATCACACCGGTCGTTGCAGATTTAATAGGTTGCCCGTGAACCATCATGAGCAATGAGCCCTCTTTGGTTTCATTATCTTTGACTTGATCAAATGCGCCATCATTAAAGATTGGGCAGTTTTGATAGATCTCGATTAGTGCAGAACCCTTATGGGCTGCTGCCTGACGGAGAACTTCAGTTAAGTGTTTGCGATCGCTATCAATTGTGCGTGCAACAAAAGAAGCTTCGGCACCAAGAGCAAGTGAGACTGGATTAAATGGAGTATCTAATGATCCATAAGGCGTTGACTTTG
>JBAXIC010000108.1:0-3460 GCA_037138575.1 Actinomycetes bacterium | reverse complement strand
ACTTTTTGAGGAATCAAAATAACTTCCTCGTGCTCAACATTTACACATTCGACAGGCCCAATGCCTTCAGGGAAATCAAAAGTTTCGATCTCGCTAAATGGTTCAGTTGTGTACCAACCACGGCCATCTTCCCAAACGATAGGAGGATTTAAACACTCTTCAATAGTTGTCCAGATAGAAAATGAAGGCGCAAACTCATAACCCTCAACAGTTAAATTCGATCCATCCATGATTGTGACTGAATCAATGACAGAGAAAAGATAATCAGATGCATATCGAGCAAAAACATCGCTCATCCCCGGTTCGATGCCCATTCCTACAAGAGCGTAAATATCGCGCTCCTTCCAGTTCCAGTCGCGTGCAAACTGTTCATCGCCAAGCTTCACGCCTGTTTCAGAGTTTGGGTAGTGCGCATGTGGGCGAGACAAAGACATCGCCATATCAATGTAGTTGGTGCTCTCAATTTCACAGGCCAAAAAAATCGGCATTACAAAACGAGGATCAACAGCGTTGATGACTACGTCGGGCTTCACTTTACGAATCAGTGCTCGGATATCTTCAAGTTCGGCCGCGTTGACTTCAGCGGCAGAAAACCTTGCATCCTTTACGCGAGCCACGGCCTGCTCGCCACGCGATAGTTCGCGATCGGCGATGACCATAGAAGTAATAAATGATTTGCGAGATGCGATATTGACGATTGCTCTGCCAACACCTCCCGCGCCTATAACTAGCGCCTTCATTGCTGGCCCTTCATGAGGAAATAACATCCTTTTTGGTAGATTTTTTGCCAGTCTAGCCCTGTCATTAATTCATGACAAGATTGCCCCTGTTAAAGATAAGTCCCCGTAGCTCAGTGGATAGAGCAACCGCCTCCTAAGCGGTAGGTCGCAGGTTCAACTCCCGCCGGGGACACTTGTATTTACTCTTATTAATGCTTAAGTGTGAATTTTTGCATCCACTTTGGTGCCCACCAGTTGCGCTCACCAAACAAACGCATTAACGCGGGTACCAATAGTGCGCGAACTATCGTTGCATCCAGGATCACAGCAAGTGAAACACCAAATCCCAGCATCTTGATTGATGTAACACCGCTGGTCATAAAGGATGCGAAAACTACGGCAAGCAAAAGTGCAGCTGCGGTAATGATTCGAGCAGATCTTTGCAGCCCTACTGCTACGGATTCAATATTGCTCTTGCCACCTAAATGTTCTTCACGAATACGTGAAAGTAGAAAAAGTTCGTAGTCCATTGAAAGCCCAAAGACCACAACGGCTACCAGAATGACAGAGCCGGTATCTAATGTGCCGGTTACCGTGAAATCACCAACCAGCCATTTGAGATGGCCATCGATAAATACCCACGTAATCGCTCCAAGGGTGGCGACAAGAGAAAGACCATTGAGAATCACTGCCTTGATAGGCAGGATGATTGAGCCAGTAAAGACAAAGATCAAAATCAGAACTGTTAGAGCAATCCAACCCAAAGCCAGTGGTAATTTATTTGCGATGCCATCTTGTGAATCAGTGAAATCAGCTGCAGCTCCACCGATAAGTGTTCCAACGGGTTTATCTAGATTTCGAATGTCATGAATGACCTGTAATGAAGTAGTGCTGCGAGACGGCTCTGAAGAAATAACTTGAACGCGAATATCTTTGCCGTAAGTTTCAATTGCGCCGACTCGAACGACTCCGTCGACGCCCTTCATCTGCTCTAAGAACCTAGTTATTTCAGCTTCGCGACCTACGCCATTTGGTACAACAACTTCAATTGGGCTTCCAATCAAACCATCAAAACGAGTATCAACAATTTGTGATGCAATCGCGGCCGGATCTGAAGCAGGTAGCACCCGAGAATCAACTTGTGCGAAAGAGATATTTGTAATCGGCGCTGCAAGAATTCCTAAAACAACTAAGCAGGCAAGGATTACTGGAATTGGACGCTGCATGACGTTTCGAGCGGTTCGGGCCCATCGCCCATCTTCTTTGGGGGTAATTGCGCTCTTACGAACAACACCCTTATCTACATTTTCGCCAAGTATCGCTAATAATGCAGGAAGAGCAATTACTGCTCCTAGGACGGCCATCGTGATAACGGCAATGCCTGCATAACCAAATGATTTTAAGAATTCAAGTGGGAAGAAAAGCAATGAAGCCATCGTTACGAAGACCGTGAGTCCAGAGTAGAAAACTGTCTTACCTGCAGTAGCTACTGTTGTGATTACCGACTCTTCAACGTTGTGGCCATGATGAAGCTCTTCTCGGAATCGATTCACCATCAATAACGCGTAATCAATTCCTAGGCCAAGTCCTAGGCCTGTAATGAGATTGAGAGCAAATACACTGACATTGGTAAACAAAGTCAGCAAATAAATAATAAAAAATGAGCCAAGAATGGCGGTTATGCCTACAAAAAGTGGTGTTGCTGAGGCAACAAATGCACCGAAAACAAAGAGAAGGAGCAAGAAGGTTAGAGGGATTGCAATCGACTCTGCAACAACTAAATCTTTTTCAATTTTGTGGTTGATTGCATGAGTAATAACGCCAGCACCGGATGCGTAAACATGAATATTCTTATACTCCCCGTCGAACTCTTTTTGTAATGCTGCTCCTAATGAGCCAAGAGCGTCCCAATCAAAGGCTTCAAGATCTGAATAGACAAGAATGAATCCTGCTTTTCCATCTGTAGATTTCATAGTTGGCGCACCGCCAGTTGACCAGTACGAAACAACTTTTGAAACGCCCTTGTAGTTCTGAATTTTCTTTTCTACTTCACTTGCCGTTGCTGCAACTTCTGGATCATCAATTGAAGAGTTTGCAGAGTCAACAACCATGACCGCAATTGGTTCTTCGGCGCCAAAAACATCAATGACATACTTAGCTGCCTTGGCGGATTCACTGTTGGTATCCGAGTAACCGCCGCTATCTAAACGTCCAAATGCTTGAGAGCCAATGGCACCGGCAGCCAATGTCACCAGAATAAAGACCAGTAAAACAATCTTGCTGCGCTTGACGATGAATTTTCCAAGCTTCTCAAACACCCTTATTACCCCTTAACGCTAGACTTAAAACCATGAGCGATCTCTTTCCTAATGTGACTTCCGATGAGATCGACCCTGAAGCCGCCGCAGAACAACTGCGCCGTGAAGAAGAGATGAAGTCAGATAAACCGCCGCATCACGAAGATTAATCTGCCTTTGCTACTGGAGCTGTTGCAGGAGTCGGTGCTGCTGCTGGCTTTGAACTTTCGGTAGTTGTTTTCTTGACTGCTGAATCTGTTTTATAAAACCCTGAGCCTTTGAAGACAACTCCAACAGCGCTATAGACCTTACGGATCTCGCCCTTACATATTGGGCACACGGTCAGCGATGCATCACTAAAAGACTGGAAGACCTCGAATTCATGGGCACAGGCGTTACATGCATATTGATATGTAGGCACTGTCACTCCGAATCGTGGACTAA
>JBAXIC010000107.1:0-3462 GCA_037138575.1 Actinomycetes bacterium | reverse complement strand
TTCGTGAGCTCCACGGCAACGTCTTGGAGTTTCCTGCATGGGAAACGCTGCCACACGAACGCTTAAGCCCTCGTAGTGACACCGTTGCAAAGAGAATTCAAACTTTGTATGAGTTAGAAAAGCCTCAATCAACTTTTCCAATCGTAGTTACACCTGTGCGCGGAGCGATCCATCGCATTATTGCTTCTCTGGGTATAGGCAATCTGCTTTCATTGGAAATTGGTAAAGAGCAATCACTTGATGAGTTAGTTCGACATCTATCTTCACTTGCATATTCTCGTACGGATTTAGTGGAACGCCGTGGTGAGTTTGCGGTGCGCGGAGGAATCGTAGATTTATTTTTACCACTTAATGACTATCCAATCCGTATTGATTTTTTTGGCGACGAGATTGAAGATATGAGTTATTTTGAAGTTGCCGATCAGCGCACATTTAAACCTGTTGTAGGAACTATTGAAATTTATCCTTGTCGTGAACTTCTCATTACTACTGAAATTAAACACAGGGCTATCGAGTTACAAGATTCAATGCCTGCAGCAGCTGAACTACTTGAAAAAATCAGCGAAGGCATGGTTTTTGAGGGAATGGAATCGCTTATTCCCTTGCTAGTGGATGAAACGCACACACTTATTGCCCGGATGCCGGCAAATACTCAGGTCGTCTTTATCGATGAAGAGCGCATCAAATCCCGAGCGGCGGATTTATTAGCAACCAACGAAGAGTTTCTCAACGCTTCATGGAGCAATGCTGCACATGGTGCAGTTGCGCCAATCCATGATGGTTCTGGAACATATATGTCGTGGTCTGAACTCATGGAGGAAATAGAGCTCCATAAAACTGAAGTGGGCTCTCTTTCACCTTTTGGAAGTGACTTAGCGCAGGACACTGAGTTTCTTGATTACAACGCAATTGACCCAATGCGTGGCGATATTGAGCGCACAATCGAGCAGTTGCGCACCGCCGTGCAGTCGCATTTCACCGTGGTCTTTGCAACACATGGACATGGAATGCTCGAACGCTACGCCGGCATTTTCCGTGCAGCCGAACTTCCAGTGCAAGTCAGTGAAAGATTGCTCGCAGTACCGACAAAGTCATCGGTTCATTTAACAACCTCAGTTATCGCCCATGGATTTGAAAGTGCACCGGATCAAATTTTCTTTATGACAGAGCGAGATTTAACGGGCAGTAAAGGAAGCGTTAAAGATTCAGAGCGCATGCCAAGTAAGCGCAAAAAAGCTATCGATCCCCTTGAGCTTAAATCAGGTGATTTTGTTGTTCATGAGCAACATGGAATCGGTCGCTATGTAGAACTTCTCGAACGCACTGTTGGCGGAGTAACGCGCGAGTATCTGATTATCGAATATGCGCCAGCTAAGCGCGGGCAACCCGGAGATCGAATCTTTGTTCCAACCGATGCTTTAGAGCAGGTGAGTAAGTACGTCGGCGGTGAAACACCAACTGTGCACCGCATTGGTAGTGGGGAGTGGCAGAAAGCAAAGGGTCGCGCTCGAAAAGCAGTGCGCCAAATTGCTGGTGAATTAATCCGCTTATATGCAGCGCGCACAAGCTCTCCAGGTTTTGCATTTTCACCTGATACACCTTGGCAGCGTGAACTTGAAGATTCATTTTCATACATTGAAACCCCTGATCAGCTTTCAACAATCAATGATGTCAAAGCCGATATGGAGCGTCCGTATCCGATGGATCGTATTATCTGTGGAGACGTTGGCTATGGAAAAACTGAGATCGCAATTCGCGCAGCTTTCAAAGCAGTGCAAGATGGAAAGCAGGTTGCAGTTCTTGTTCCAACAACTTTATTGGTGCAGCAACACAGTAAAACTTTTGCTGAACGTTATGCAGGCTTTCCATTAAAAGTAGCTGGATTGTCACGTTTTAACACGGCAAAAGAAGGAAAAGAAACTTTGGCAGGTCTTGCTTCCGGCACCATCGATGTGATTATTGGAACGCACCGAATTCTTTCAAATGATGTGCAGTTCAAAGATCTTGGCCTTGTCATCGTTGATGAAGAGCAACGATTTGGTGTCGAGCAAAAGGAGTCATTAAAGAAACTGCGAACAACGGTGGATGTATTGGCTATGTCAGCAACCCCAATTCCACGTACGTTAGAGATGGCCGTGACTGGTATTCGAGAAATGTCCACCATCACTACGCCACCTGAAGAGCGCCACCCGATTCTTACCTATGTAGGGCCTGCCGAAGAAGCGCAGATAACTGCTGCGATCCACCGCGAACTGTTGCGCGATGGCCAGATTTTTTACTTACATAATCGAGTGGAAAGTATTGACCGTGCGGCTTCACGTTTGCAGGAGTTGGTACCAGAGGCACGAATACGTATTGCACATGGACAGATGAGTGAAGGCGCACTTGAAGATGTGATTCTTGCTTTCTGGAACCGTGACTTTGATGTACTTGTCTGCACAACCATCGTTGAAAGTGGATTAGATATTCAAAATGCAAATACGTTAATTGTCGAACGGGCCGACATGTTTGGATTGTCTCAACTACATCAGTTGCGCGGACGAGTAGGTCGAGGCCGAGAACGTGCTTATGCATATTTCTTATATCCAGCAGATCAACCATTATCTGAATTAGCCCATGATCGTTTAACAACAATCGCGGCAAATACCGAACTTGGTTCTGGAATGCGAGTAGCACTTAAAGATTTAGAGATTCGCGGTGCTGGAAATTTGCTAGGTGGCGAACAATCAGGACATATCGCAGATGTTGGCTTTGATTTATACATGCGCATGGTGGGTGAAGCAGTACAAGATTACAAGCAAGGGATTATTGAAACTGAGGAGAAAATTTCAGAGTGCAAAGTTGAAATTCCAATCAATGCTCATCTTTCTAGTGAGTATGTTCCGGGAGAGCGACTACGTCTTGATTTGTATAGACGTTTAGCCGACGTAAAAAATCCACAAGATGTTGAAGCGATTCGTGCCGAACTTGTTGATCGCTTTGGTGAATTACCCGAAGAGGCTGTAGCACTTCTCGGGGTTGCACAGTTGCGCGCCCAAGCAAAGTTGGCCAAATTAACTGAAGTCGTCATACAAGGAAAATTCCTTCGATTGGCTCCCTTGACATTGCCTGAGTCACGGCAGCTGCGCTTGTCACGTTTGTATCCTGGCTCACTCTATAAACCAGCAATAAGTACGGTTTTAGTTGCATTAGCTAAAGGCTCCGCATGGAATCCGTCGCAGAACGAGCCTGAGATAGTGGATACTTCTCTTCTAGCCTGGGTCGTTGAGGCTGTTAACCAACTAAGCGAACCACCGAAAGCGAGTTCATAGTGAAGAAGATTCTGGCAATGCTGGCCGTTGTAAGCACACTCCTACTAACTGGATGTTCGCAGGTTGGAAGTGCCGCAACCGTCGGTAGCACCAAGATTTCTCAAGCCACAGTGCAAGGCAGCATCGATGCGATTCTTGCTGCGCGCCAAGG
>JBAXIC010000106.1:0-3483 GCA_037138575.1 Actinomycetes bacterium | reverse complement strand
GCTTCTTGATCCGTTCCAGACTTTTTACCGATTCCGAGTGGGCAATCCTGGAGGACCATCCCGTTCCGACTGGGGCAAGCTTTTAAGCCTGTCAGTGGGCAGGTGCATACTTGACAGAGCTCGGGCCAGTTCCGGGCACGGCGTGTCGGGGGCAAACTCTCCACTAGGGGTGTAGAGTTACCACAACATCTAGGGGCGTCCTCAAGAAATTCGCCCATATGGTGTGGTTTTAAGGCTCAGACGCGCTACAGTTCCGTTCTTGCTTCAACCCCTGGCAAGCACATATTTACCACTAGTTCACGATCTATTTATTTTGATTTAGGAAGGCCCGACTCATGAATTGCCCATTTTGCAGACACGATGACTCTAGAGTCGTCGATTCTCGTCCTGCAGAAGATGGCTCCCTCATTCGTCGTCGCCGTGAATGCCTTCAGTGTGGCCGTCGCTTCACGACCTCCGAGACATCCGTTCTCTTGGTCATCAAGCGTTCAGGTGCGACTGAACCATTTAGTCGCGAGAAGGTCATCTCTGGCGTTCGTAAAGCATGTCAGGGTCGTCCAGTAAATGATGATGACTATGCGTTGCTTGCCCAACGCGTGGAAGAAGCACTTCGTTTGGATGGATCAGCAGAAGTTGAAGCGCAGGAAGTTGGAATGGCAATCCTCGCGCCACTCCGAGAGCTTGATGAGGTCGCCTACCTACGTTATGCCTCGGTATACCGTAACTTTGCCTCCCTTGAAGATTTCGAAGGTGAGATCGCACTTCTCCGCGCAGCTCCTTCAAAAACAGAAAAGCAAGTAACAAGTCAAGTTAAGAACGAAACCCTCACCACAACGCAATCCTTAAACACTCACGCAATCACTAAGTAAGAATCTGGAGAAAAACACGCATGTCTATCGTCAACAAGCCAGCCGCGACTTCCGCAACTAAGGGGAAGGCACTCGGCAAGGGTCTAACAATTGACCGTATCTACACGACCGCTGGCAAACACCCTTACGACGAAGTGACATGGGAACGTCGCGATGTTGTGCAAACAAACTGGAAGAGCGGCGAAGTTATCTTTGAACAAAGAGGCGTCGAATACCCAGATTTCTGGAGCGTTAACGCTTCAACAATCGTTACTACAAAATACTTTCGTGGTGCAGTTGGACAAGAGAACCGTGAGTGGTCTCTTAAGCAGGTAATTGATCGCGTTGTACTTACATACACAAAGTCAGGCAAAGAGAATGGTTACTTTGCAACTGATGCTGATGCAGAAGTTTTCGAACATGAATTGACATGGATGCTTATGCACCAGGTTTTCTCATTCAACTCACCAGTGTGGTTCAACGTCGGTACTGCTGCTCCTCAGCAAGTATCTGCATGTTTCATCTTGTCTGTTGATGACACAATGGATTCAATCCTTAACTGGTACCGCGAAGAAGGAATGATCTTCAAAGGCGGATCTGGAGCAGGACTTAACCTTTCACGTATCCGCTCTTCAAAGGAACTTTTGAAGTCAGGTGGAACAGCGTCTGGTCCAGTTTCATTCATGCGCGGTGCTGACGCATCTGCAGGAACAATCAAGTCAGGTGGCGCAACACGTCGCGCTGCAAAGATGGTTGTTTTGGATGTTGATCACCCAGATATCGAAGAGTTCATTGAGACAAAGGTTCGCGAAGAAGACAAGATCCGCGCATTGCGCGACGCTGGCTTTGACATGGATCTTGGCGGCAAGGACATCATCTCCGTCCAGTACCAGAATGCAAATAACTCAGTTCGCGTAAGCGATAAGTTCATGAAGGCATACGAGAACGGCGAGCAATTTGGTCTCGTTGGTCGCGCTTCAGGTGAAGTTATCGAAACAGTTGAAGCAGAGGGCTTGTTCCGCAAGCTAGCTGAAGCTGCGTGGGCATGCGCTGACCCAGGAATTCAATACGACGACACCATCAATGATTGGCACACAAACCCAGAGACAGGTCGCATCAATGCGTCTAACCCTTGCTCTGAATACATGTCACTCGATAACTCATCATGTAACTTGGCATCACTTAACTTGATGAAGTTCCTCAAGAACGATGGTTCATTTGATGTTAAGAACTTCGTGAAGGCAACTGAATTGATCATCACTGCGATGGACATTTCAATCTGCTTCGCAGATTTCCCAACAGAATCAATCGGTCGCACAACAGTTGATTACCGTCAGCTCGGAATCGGCTTTGCAAACATTGGTGCACTTTTGATGGCATCAGGTCTTGCATACGATTCAGATGGCGGACGCGCACTTGCTGGCGCAATCACATCGTTGATGACAGGTACTTCATACCGTCGCTCAGCTGAAATTGCAGGAATCGTTGGTGCATACAACGGCTATGCACGTAACGCTGCAGGACATACACGCGTCATGCGCAAGCACCAAGCTGCTTCACATGCTGCAAAGCCACAGACAACACTTGATGCTGATGTTTGGTCAGAAGCAAACAAGGAGTGGGATAAGGGAATTGAAATCGGTGAGAAGAATGGTTGGCGTAACGCGCAAGCATCTGTTCTAGCACCAACAGGCACAATCGGTCTGATGATGGATTGCGATACAACAGGTATCGAGCCAGATCTTGCTCTTGTTAAGTTCAAGAAGCTTGTCGGCGGCGGATCAATGCAGATTGTTAACCAGACAATCCCAATGGCACTTCGCAAGCTTGGCTACGCAGAAGAGACTGTTGAAGCAATCGTTGAATACATCGCAGCAAACGGAAACGTCATCGATGCTCCTGGACTTAAGACAGAGCACTATGACATCTTCGATTGCGCAATGGGAGTTCGTTCAATTTCAGCAATGGGCCACGTCAAGATGATGGCAGCATGCCAGCCTTACTTGTCAGGTGCTATCTCAAAGACAGTGAACCTTCCTGCAGATGCTTCTGTTGAAGAAATCGAAGAGGTTTACTACCAAGGTTGGAAGCTAGGCCTCAAGGCACTCGCTGTTTATCGCGATAACTGTAAGGTCGGACAACCTTTGTCAGAGGGTAAGGGCGCTAACAAGGGCACTGACTCAAATGCATCAGCTGTTGAGGCAGAACATCCAGTCGCAACACGTAAGCGTCTTCCAAAGTCACGTCCTTCACGCACAACATCATTTAGTGTTGGCGGCGCAGAGGGCTACATGACAGCAGGAACATATGCTGATGGCGCACTCGGTGAAGTCTTCTTGAAACTCGGCAAGCAAGGTTCAACACTTGCCGGTGTAATGGACGCGTTCTCCATCGCGATCTCAATCGGATTGCAATACGGCGTTCCACTAGAGACATTCGTTGAGAAGTTCTCAAACCTTCGCTTCGAGCCTGCAGGTATGACAGATGATGCAGATATCCGCATGGCGCAATCCATGATGGATTACATCTTCCGTCGCCTCGCACTTGATTACCTTCCATATGAGACACGTTCAGCAATGGGCTTGTACACCGCAACAGAGCGCCAACGCGCACTTGATACAGGTGAATACACACC
>JBAXIC010000105.1:0-3534 GCA_037138575.1 Actinomycetes bacterium | reverse complement strand
GAGCATCTGACTACGGATCAGAAGGTTAGGGGTTCGAATCCCTTCAAGCGCACAAGTTAATCTCTCGGTGCCTTTCACACCGGGGGCTTTTCTTCTTTTACGGGTGTAGGACGCGTAATCTGTGGGCTTTGGTATCGCGTGCGATACCGATCATATGAGCCTCTTCGCGCCATGAAACACTTTTATTTACGGTTAGATATTTCCCATCTTTGTTGTTTGTCTGCAACACATGAGATGTTAACCCACCATTTTTGTTTATTTTCCTTCTCAATGGCTAAATAATGCAGTTTAATGCCCCATGAGAAAAAAAACAGTGTTGGCCGTATTGACTCTTGCGACATTGATTTTGGTTCCTACTCACGTTTCGGCAGGCACACCAAAGGCTGGGATTGCATGTTCTAAGGCAGGATTAACTCGCACCACTGCGACTAAGAAATTTACTTGCCACAAGTCAGGCAAGAAGCTGATTTGGGATAATGGTGTTGCCTTGCCACAAGCAACAACTGCAGCCCCTTCACAAACTCAGAGTGCAGCCCCTTCACCAACGCCCTCCCTACCAACGACAAATCCCGACCTGATTTACGTGGCCAAAGATCAACGAATTCTCCGCCATCTCACCGCAGCAGAGGGTTGCGCTAATCCAAACGCTGCTACCGCACATTTACAAGTTCTGGTTGGACAGAATTGGATAAATGTTAAGAATATAAATTCTGGATGGGCAGTGACATTTAATGCTTGTCCACCTGAGCAGTTAGGCAAAAAAGATTCATTAGCATGGGTAGAGGTCTATATGGATCCAGGAACGACTTATCGTTGGGTCTATACAGGCGAAGTAAACATTGCGAACCATAATGCGCAAGGCAACGGAATTTCTGCATCTGTAACTGTCCCACTCCCAAGACCTGTTATCGACCCGCATCCAGTCGAAGGTGGCTATGGAATCACATGGGAGAATATCGCTTCTCGAGTTCAAGACATTTCTGCCGCGGCGTATACAGACGCCCAGGCGACTATTGCTAGAAATGCCCGCGTGCCAACTGCGGCTGATAATTTCACTACTTATTGGAGTCCTGGCGCACAACGTACTGATCCCAATATTCAAGATTCGATTACGCTACTAAAAAGAACCTTTACGCTTTATGCCCCATTCCCGCACCCTTCTCAAGTATTTTTTGTGGGAACGACTCTCGAGGAAAAAGATCAAACATACGCAAAAATTGACATGCTTTCTCCTAGTAATCCCTTCATGAAGAATAGTTTTGACAACATGTATGGAATTAATCCAAACGAACCAGCTGGTTCTGTTTTTACGAACCCCAAGTGCAATGGATCAGATTCATTGAGAAACACATTCACGTGGCCTGATCTAAAAGCCGCTGGCGCAATTCTTACAAGTTTTTGCCCAACTAATAATCCACAGGTTCACGTTGAAGCTCATCATGGTGCGGCTCACGAGTATGCCCACCTTATACAAATTCAAATTTATAACTACCATAATTTGCGTGCGGCTCAACCTTGTTGGATGACAGAGGGTGAAGCGGAATGGGCACAAACTGCTGTGTCACCAGATTTTTCAAGCTACTTGAGTTTGCAACATTTGCATCCTTACTACTTAACAGGATTAGGAACTGACTACAGCGTGCCGACCAATACCGTTTGGTCTGCACGTGAGCTCGCTGACTATTTTGCTAATGCAAACAAAATAGCTACTTGTGGAGCCACCTCACAATATGCTCTTGCTTATTCAGCCGGTGCCGCCGCAGTGGAAGCTCTAGTAGCAATTGGGGGAAGTGAAGCCCCATTCGCATTGGATCAGCACATGGCCAACGGGGAATCTTTGGATCAGGCGTTTAACGCAGTTTTCCATATTGACTGGGCTAAGGCAGAACCAATTCTTTCCGACGTGGTTGCTCAAAAATTGACTCACGTGAACCAACCAGATGCGTTGACCTACCAAAAGCGGCCTTGATGGGGAAAAGGGTTACGAATAGGAATCACAATTTTATGGGTTCGACTCACGCTCGCTAAAAGCTGGTTCTCGCTTTTTAAGTCAATCTCCACTCGCAAAGTTGGCCGATATTACTTTGGCCAGGATCGGGACGACATCTTCATAAGAAATTCCATAAACTTCACTGAAAGCACTTTCGAAACCAATTCGACTACTCATTTTTGTGTATAAATCAACCAAAGACTCAGGGCCTTTAACTGCGACCAAAGCCTCAACTATGCGATGGCCCAAGAAGTACGCCCAGTCTCCATTAAAACTGCTCCAATTATCTTCAAAGTGTTTCAAGCTTAAGTAATCAGAGATGAACGACTCTGAGAGACCTTGGTTTTTGATGTAACCACCCACGCTAATCTTTTTCCAATTGAGAAACTTTGAATACGAATCGTGATAAACGGTAGCAATTTGGATAAATTGAGCGCTTCCTTCTCTGAGCCATGGAGGTGGATAATCCCCTTGCGAGACAGACTTGCCTTGAAACGGCTCTCGTTGAATTGCATGAAAATATTCGTGGGCGAGTAATAAGCCGTTGAAGTTCAATTCACTTACTCCGGGATCTCCATACGTGGTTCCGTTTACGGTATACATTCCAGAATGGTTGTGAACGCCGATGAGAAGTAAGGCAGTATCACTTCCGGGCGAGGTTGTTACCTCCTTAGAACCAAGACAATCCTTGACTAATGGCTGGCAACCACTGTCAACCAAATGGCCACCTTCATTTGCATTCAGTTGATCGTACTCATCCGCGCTCAATGCGGCTTTTACTTCAGTCATTGCCCAATTGAGGTCTCGATAGTTATAGAAGAACACAAAAACCTTTGAGGGTAATTTTGCTGTAGGGAACGCCTTTGAATCGAGTTCTTCTATCAGGCGAATATTTGTGTACCAAGGTGTTGTGTTTGGCCCTATAAATATTTGAGTAAGCGGAATTCTCGCATCTGAACCTGCAATCACGGTCGAGGTTTTCAACCATGCGGCGTAAGCGATGGCTTTCCTGTTTTCATAAAGATCACGAAAACCAGTCGGAAGAGTGCTCGGGATATTGGATTCTGGAGGTTTAGTTGGAGAAGTCGTAGGCGCTGTGCCCGGAATTGGAAGAATTTGTTGTGACACCTTTATGCCGTGACTCCATACAAGTTGGTTTCTCAGTCTCACGCAGATGTACTTGTTTCCATTGAAAACTAAAGAACTTTTTAGAGTCTTGCAGGATGAACCAGCTTTAGGTGAAGAAGCCTCGACTGACGCAAGAAATTGTGATGAAAATAAGCTCACTATTAACAGTAAAGTCAATATTCTTCTCATTCACAAAGTCTCCCACAACTGACCAGACAATCAGCTCCGGGAAACAAATTAGCAAAAATCTCAGAAAAATAATTGGAAATTTAGTGACACTTGCACGCACCTGTCCTGGGCAATTTAGCGTAAAGCCGCATAGTCAGAGACTCCCTGAATCTTTAGGAAACAAAGGGTTTACGACTACGGATCAGAAGGTTAGGGGTTCGAATCCCTTCAAGCGCACCAACAAGGCA
>JBAXIC010000104.1:0-3570 GCA_037138575.1 Actinomycetes bacterium | reverse complement strand
GCCGATTTACAAACAATTGAAAAAGCGATTCCACGTCTTGAAAAAGAAGTACGAATTGCTAAAGAAAAAGCGCCAGCGCTGGAAGCTGCAAAGGCTGCCAATGAATGGTTGCAATCTGGGCGCCCACTTTCACAGAGTTCAATTAACCGTGAAGATTTAGCTGAACTTCATCTTCTGACGGCAAAGCCATTCCTCTATGTTTTCAACGTTGATGCCGCTGAATTAAATGATGGTGAACTTCGAAAGAAGTTACAGGAACTTGTATCTCCTGCCGAAGCAATCTTCCTTGATGCAAAGACTGAAGCAGAGCTAGCAGAACTCAGTGATGAAGATGCGTTAGAGCTTTTGCAATCAATTGGACTTGAAGAGCCAGGACTTGCAACCTTGGCACATGTTGGTTTTAGAACTCTTGGTCTGCAGACTTATTTAACTGCTGGACCGAAAGAAGTACGCGCCTGGACAATTCATAAAGGCGACACCGCACCAGTGGCTGCAGGAGTTATCCATACCGATTTCCAAAAAGGTTTTATTAAAGCCGAAATCGTTTCTTTTAACGATTTGATAGAAGCGGGATCAGTTGCCGAAGCGCGCGCCAAAGGAAAGGTGCGCATGGAAGGCAAGGATTACGTAATGGCCGATGGAGATGTCGTTGAATTTAGGTTCAACGTTTAAAGTTTTAAGCGCCGGTGTAATACTTTCCGATTTCGCTCAATGCTTTATCTAGCATCTCAAGTCCAAGCTTTGCATCCTCAACAGAGATATTGCATGGTGGGCACAGATGAATGCGGTTGAAGTTATTAAATGGCATTAAGCCATTCTTCTTACAGGCCGCTACTAATTCATTCATTGCAGGACTTGATGCACCATATGGAGCCAATGGTTCGTGAGTTGCACGATCACTGACTAAATCAACGCCCCAGAAGACACCTGCACCGCGAATATCACCAATGACCTTGTGCTTCTTAGCTAGTTCGATTAGGCCTGGACCCAAGATTGTTTCACCAATCATGGTGGCGTTTTCGAGCATCTTTTCTTCCTTCATAACATCGATAGTTGCAACTGCAGTTGCACATGCCAATGGGTGACCCATGTAAGTAAGGCCACCAGGGAATACTTTTTCATCAAAGGTTTTAGCCACGCTTTCGCTAATTACTACGCCACCGAGTTGTACGTAACCCGATGTAACACCCTTTGCGAAAGTAATTAAATCTGGGACAGCTTGTGAACTTTGGTAGGCAAACCACTTACCTGTGCGACCAAAGCCAGACATAACTTCATCGGCAATCCATAAGATCTTGTACTTATCGCACAGTGCACGAATACCTTCAAGATAACCGGCCGGCGGAATTAATACACCGGCAGTTCCTGGAACTGATTCGATCAAGATTGCTGCAATGGTATTTGGACCTTCAAAAATAATTGTTTGCTCTAGGTGCTCAAGTGCGCGCTTGCACTCCTCTTCTTCACTTTGAGCCCAGAACGATGTGCGATACAAATATGGTCCGAAGAAATGCTTGTGGCCATAGGCAAACTCATTTGGCATACGGCGTGGATCACCTGTTGCATTAATGGCAGCTCCTGTGTTGCCGTGATAGGAGCGATAAGTAGAAAGCACTTTGTGTTTATGTGTGTGCAAGCGAGCCATACGGATAGCGTTTTCAATGGCATCAGCGCCACCGTTTGTAAAGAAAACTTTGGCAAAGTGATCGCCGGCTAATTCAACAATTCGTTGCGCAGCTTCGTTTCTCGCATCGTTGGCATGTTGTGGCGCAATTGTTGTTAGAACTTCGGCTTGATCTTGAATCGCCTTTACAACTTTTGGATGCTGATGACCGATATTTGTAAAGACTAACTGTGAAGAAAAATCTAAATAAGTTTTGCCTTCATGGTCCCAAAAACGTGACCCTGAACCACTTGCAACTGGCATCGGTGAAATTGCACCTTGAGCAGACCATGAGTGAAATACATATTTATGGTCAGCAGCACTAACGGCGGCTTGCTTTGCAGGGTCACTTATTGGTGCACTCATGAAATTTGGCCTTTTAACTAGTAGGTGGCGCCATCTTAACGCTCTGAAGTAGATTGCACCTATGACTCAGATAACGCATTGGATCAACGGCGCCCTAGATACACAAAAACCAGAACGCACAGGAGATATTTATAATCCAGCCACTGGAAAAGTAACCAAAACTGTCGCATTTGGTAATGCCGCAACTGTTGATACCGCTGTGGCTGCTGCTACAACAGCATTTGCTCAATGGCGCCATAGTTCGTTAACTAAGCGCACCCAAGTTCTCTTTGCTTTTCGCGAGCTAGTCCAACAAAACAAGGAAAAGATTGCCGCCCTAATTACCGATGAACATGGAAAAGTTTTAAGTGATGCTGCCGGTGAAGTAACACGCGGACTTGAAGTTGTTGAATTTGCCTGCGGAATCCCGCACCTTTTGAAAGGTGGATTTTCAGAGGAAGTTTCAACAGGTGTTGATGTTTATTCAATTCGCCAGGCCCTTGGTCCCGTTGCAATTATCTCTCCATTTAACTTTCCAGCAATGGTTCCAATGTGGTTCTTCCCAGTAGCTATTGCCTGTGGAAACACGGTTGTAGTTAAACCTTCAGAAAAAGACCCATCAGCTGTAATGTTTATGGCGCAGTTATGGAAAGAAGCGGGATTACCTGATGGTGTATTCAACGTAGTTCATGGTGACAAAGAAGTTGTTGATGCATTGCTAGTGCACCCAGGAATCAAATCGATTTCATTTGTTGGCTCTACTCCAATTGCACGTTATGTTTATGAAACCGGAACTAAGGCAGGCAAGCGCGTGCAAGCACTTGGCGGAGCCAAAAACCACATGATTGTTCTGCCAGATTCAGATTTAGAACTCGCAGCAGATGCGGCCATTAACGCAGGCTTTGGTTCTGCAGGAGAGCGTTGCATGGCAATCTCTGCAATCGTTGCCGTTGAGCCAATTGGCAATGCTTTAGTTGCGCGAATCCAATCTCGTATGGCAAATATTGTTACGGGCGATGGCACTAAGGGTTGCGATATGGGTCCACTTGTTACTGCAGTTCACCGTGACAAAGTTGCTTCATATATAGAGGCAGGAAGCACAGAAGGTGCAACGGTTGTTGTTGATGGTCGCGATCTAAAAGTTGATGGGGATGGCTTCTTCCTTGGGCCTACTTTGCTCGACAACGTAACTCCAACGATGTCGGTCTATACCGATGAAATCTTCGGACCAGTGTTAAGCATTATTCGCGTTAATACATATGACCAGGCTTTAAACCTTGTTAACTCGCATCAATATGGAAATGGCACTGCAATCTTCACAAACGATGGTGGAGCAGCACGCAGATTCCAAAATGAAGTCGAAGTTGGAATGGTCGGAATCAACGTTCCGATTCCTGTACCAATGGCCTACTACTCATTTGGCGGCTGGAAGAACTCGTTATTTGGTGACTCTCATGCACATGGCACCGAAGGTGTTCACTTCTTCACCCGCGGCAAAGTAGTTACAAGCCGCTGGTTAGATCCAAGCCATGGCGGAATCAACTTAGGTTTCCCACAAAACG
>JBAXIC010000103.1:0-3573 GCA_037138575.1 Actinomycetes bacterium | reverse complement strand
CGTGGTGAATATATGTTTGGTAAAACCGCTCCAATTACTGGCGCCGATGCCAACAACGCCGGCGATTTTGAACTCGAGCAGTACATTCATTTGCGCATGTTAAATGATGGATTTTTAATCACGCCTTTCCACAATATGGCGCTGATGTGTCCAGATACAACAACTGCAGATGTCGACGCGCATACAAAGGCCTTCAGGGCTATGTGCGCCGAACTCGTGCGGTGATAACCTCCTCCGCATGACTTACGACGTTAATAAAATTCGCGCCCATTTCCCTGCACTTAATACCGGCCTTGCATTTTTCGATGGCCCCGGAGGAAGTCAGGTTCCAGACGTTGTAGGCGCTGCCATTTCTGCAGCAATTACCAAGCCAATCTCTAACCGCAACGTTAATACTGAATCAGAGAAAAACGCTGAAGAGTATGTCCTGGGCTTTCGCCAAGCAGTTGCCGATTTAATCGATGTAGATCCGCGCGGAGTTGTCTATGGCCGTTCTTGGACACAGCTTTCTTATGATTTCTCGCGCACCCTTGCTAAAAACTGGGGAGCTGGCGATGAAATCGTAGTTAGCCGATTGGATCACGACTCAAATATTCGTCCATGGATTCAAGCGGCAGAAGCCGTTGGCGCAACTGTTCGATGGGCTGAATTCGATGTCGAAAGCTCCGAACTTACCGTTGCGGCAGTTGAAGCAGTTTTATCTCCCAAGACAAAGTTAGTTGCAATCACGGGTGCCGGAAACACAATCGGTACTCGCCCGGATCTTAAAACGATCGGTATCGCAGTTCACAAAGTTGGCGCTCTGTTTTATGTAGATGGCGTGCACTTAACTCCACATGCAGCAATAAGTGCACAAGAGATTGGCGCTGACTTCTACGGTTTTTCTTTCTACAAGTTGATGGGTCCACATTGTGCAGCCCTTGCCGCATCACCAGCTCTTCTTGAAACACTTAACAATGACAAGTTATTACCAGCTACAAATATTGTTCCTGAGCGTTTTGAATTTGGAACTTTGCCCTACGAACTTATGGCTGGTTGCATAGCAGCCGTTGATTTCATTGCCAATATGGCACCGGGTAATGGTGTTTCTCGCCGCGAGAAAATTGTTAACTCAATGAATGCGCTAGAAAAATATGAAGATGATCTGCTCGTTTATCTAGAGGAATCCGTTAAAGCTCTGCCTGGTGTAACAATGTATGGACATGCAAAGCATCGAACACCAACTATTTATTTTTCATTTGCCGGCCATGACAGCGTTGCAATTTATAAAGCAATGGCGCTCAAAAGCGTCACGCTTCCTGCATCAAATTTCTACGCCCTTGAAGTCTCGCGCAAACTGGGCCTTGGCGATGCCGGGGCTTTACGCGCAGGGCTAGCGCCATATTCGACAAAAGATGACGTGGATCGCTTAATTTCAGGCTTAAAAGCGATTATTGCCTAGCGTTTTTCACAAGTAACTCACCGGTAAGGCAGAGCTTTGCCACAATCTAGCGCTCTATCTTTTACTTATCCGCAAGACATTGTGGAAGAGATGAGGATTATCATGATTATGTTAAAGCGAACCATTGCAGCAGCAACTGCTGCAGGTCTCTTCGCACTTGCAGGAGTAACTGGAGCCAGTGCAGCTGAGGCAACAAATCCGGTTGTCACCAAGGTTGCATTAACCCCAGAACAAAAAGCAGCATTCGATGCAGCAATTGCAGTTTTTCACGCTGCACAAATTACTCGTCAAAATGCGCTATCAACTTTGCACTCAACTATCGCAACCGCGATGGCTACACGCAATGCAGCTTTGGCCGCTGCAACAACACCTGAAGCAAGAAAAGCTGCTCATGCCGCTTTCAAAGCTGCAGTTGAAAGTGCAAAAGCCACAATTCCTGTAAAACCAGTTCGACCTGTTCGACCTTAAAAGTCGGGGACACAAAAAAAGGAGCCAGTTCCCCTGGCTCCTTTTTCTTTTCTAGTTAAAACCCAGAGATTGGTAGAGCTTTAAGGCCTTGTCATTATCGGCATCCACATACAACATTGCATGTTTTAAACCCTTAGAAACAAAGTAGTTAATCGCTTCAACAGAAAGCGCGCGAGCAATTCCTCGGCCATGGTGTTGAGGAGCTGTACCAACAACATATAACTCTCCAACGGGATCTTGGTTGACCAAGTCTTGATGAATTTTGGTCCAGACAAAGCCTTCAATATGCCCGCCCTCAGTTGCAAGAAAGAATCCCTTGGGATCAAACCAAGTTTCGGCTATTCGGTTTTCTAAATCAGCCATAGCCCAATTACCTTGATCGGCGTGATGCTCAAAAATCTGATTATTTAAATCAAGCCACTGTTGTTTATGAGTGTTTGTATCAAAAATTTCGATTGTGTAGTCATGAACTGCCTGAGGAAGTGAGCCTTTATTTAAATCGCGATGAAGCTTAAGAATATGTCGCATGACTTACGCATCGACAGTGAATCGATATCCCACATTTCTCACTGTTCCGATAATTGCTTCAAACTCTGGGCCTAATTTAGAGCGTAAGCGACGAATATGAACATCTACTGTGCGAGTGCCACCGAAATAGTCATAGCCCCAGATTTCTTGCAACAACTGCGCACGAGTAAATACTCGCCCTGGATGTTGTGTTAAATATTTTAATAGCTCAAACTCTTTAAAAGTTAAATCAAGTACTTCGCCTTTTAAACGCGCTGTGTAAGTTGACTCATCGATAGCAACATCACCACTTCGAATCTCGCCATTATGTGGATCACTTTGAAGTGCTGCAGCTGCTTGTTTTCCAAGTGCAATACGTATGCGTGCATCGACTTCAGCCGGACCAGCGGTATCAAGGATTACATCGCTGATTCCCCAGTCTGCATTAAATGCAGATAGACCACCTTCGGTTGTGATTGCAATAATTGGGCAACCAATTCCGGTTGTTGTAATTAATTTTGTTAATGACTTCGCTGAAGGAAGTTCGCGACGTGCATCGATTAATAAAACATCAACATCTGGGGCATCAACTAAAACAGAAGCTTCAGCGGGCAAGATGCGAACGTTGTGCTGAAGCAAACCAAGTGCGGGTAAAACCTCAGCACTAGCTCCAAGAGTGTTTGTGAGTAGCAGAACCTTGGCCATTGGGACAGACTACCCTCGTGAAATCATTGATTCCAATCGCCGTCGTGCTATCTATTACTAGCGTGTATGGCATCTGGTATCAGCGCTCTAGAGGCGTGGTTAAGGCGAAAATTAAGGCCGGAACCATCACCGAAGAAATGATTGGTGGAGCTCTTGGTTCTCGGGCAACCTTGGTGCAGTTCTCGTCTGCCTTCTGTACTCCATGCCGGGCAACACGAGCACTGCTAGAAAATATTGTTGGGGATCTGCATGATGTTGTACATATCGATATTGATGCTGAAGATCATCTAGAACTTGTCCGTGAATTAAATATATTAAGTACACCGACGACACTTATTGTGGATTCAAAAGGGCGTGAAATAGGACGTGCGGTTGGTGCACCAAAGCGCGAACAAGTTCTGAACGCTCTTGCTGCCATCAGATAGTTTGTGCAAATAACTCGCAACTCGCGT
>JBAXIC010000102.1:0-3594 GCA_037138575.1 Actinomycetes bacterium | reverse complement strand
TTAACTGCTAATGCCGTAAGAAGCAGGATCGGTGACAGGATAATTAGCGCAATGACCGATAGAACAATATCCATGAAGCGCTTAACAAATGCGTGTCTGCCTACTATCAGCGGGCGATTAAGTTTGATCAAGCTGTTGTCTTGAAGGTTTTTAAATCGGGGAAGTAAGACAGCTAAAGGACTAAAGATGAAGACTTCAAAGACTCGCCTTGATTGAATAGTAGAAATCTCAGCAAGAACATGGGGCTTTGGGAAATACTCATCAGCAATAATCAACCCGGCGTAGGCACCTTCTTCAACCTCTACACAGATCTTGTGCCATTCGGCATCATTGTATTTTTCTTTCAAAATTCGGTGAGTTAACTCCACCTTAGAGTTTAAAGGCAGAGCCTTTGAGAGTTTGATTTGGCTGAACTCTTCATTTGTGGCAACAACTATAAATCGCACGGTTTTATTTTTCATTAGATTTGCCAAATAACTGTGCCGTAAAATTAGTCGCGCAAGTAAAACGCTCACGATGGTTGCACTAAGAATTGATAGAAGAGTAATTCTTGAGATTGGCTCTTTAACAATATAAGCAAAGGCTGTAATAGAAACAGATGCTTTAGCTCCCGCTTTGAAAGGTAGCTCATAGAACTTAAGAGATCCTAAGAGAATTTGAGATTCCCAACTTGAATCTGTGCTCAAGAAATAGAGCCAGAGCAGTGGAACAAGGCAGAGAATTCCTACATCAATTACTACGGCAATGGAACCGAAATCAATCGAATAATCTCTAAAGAATAAAATGATGGCTTGAGGAATACAGATTGCTAATGTGTCAGTAAGAATTAATTTCTTGCGAAAGTCACCAGCAACGGCTGCATAACTTCGGTGTGACATCTACTTAGAGTATCAAAACTGGCTGGTCATTAATAGTCAGAAGATTTCGAAGGCTACGAATGTATGAGCGCTAATACCGCCTCATGTTGACGCCCGAGAGGTAGCTCGGCCGCTGGTTGGGTAAGTACATAAATATTTTGTTGCCCGGCAATTTCTTGTAGCCATGCCACATACTTAGTTGACAGAAAGATTCGTGGAACAAAATCAACTTCAAACTTGGAAATTAATATTCCGCTTTTTCTTTCACTGTGTGGATCAATCGTTAAGCGATTTGGGTTGATTGGTATGAATCCATTTACATTTGCTTGCCACAGCAGTGGATTTGGGATTGAAAATCCTGCATCAAGAATTACCCCGTGGTCTTTTTCAATTGCAGCGATCATTTCCTTTTGGGTTCGAAGATGTTCAGCTTTATCGTGAGGAAAACGTGAGGAAGTAATGAGGTTTTGAATCTGAAATTCTTTTCGTACTCCACGCACACTTAAAACAATTGATCTAGCAAGTTGCATCTTGGTATCTGATTCACCCATGTTGACGGGGTCTACAGGGATCTCTAACGATGAGTCTGCATATTCTTCTAGGACGCGAATCTTGAAAGCGCTTGCGTCGCTTATGTTTAACTGCTTCATTAATGTGGCTTTAACTTCAGCATCAGCGCATAAGACAAGGTCGGTTGGTTGCAACGTTGGCAGGTTTGTAACTGGTGTAGATCTATTATCGTATTGATCAAGGCCCCATTGATCCAGGATTTCCAGAATCGATGATGGGATAGGTAGCAAGGGATTGGCTTGAATTCCTGCCGAGAGAATCTCTATCTCGGGAAAAAACCTACGCAGAGCAGCGGCTGCGGTAATCGAACGGGCCTGGTTGTATTTGCAGACAACAATGATTCTTGCTTTGCTCATGGTTTGCACGTATCAATAATGGTGTTTTTTTGATCAATGACAAGTGGTTGCACATAACTCTCTAACGCTCCGGTGCCTCCACTAAATGTCAGCGAATAAGAATGAGTTTCACCAGCGGCTAAATCAACTTGTACGCCGACACCTTTGTGGTCGCGTTCCTTAATGAGAAAGCCAAATTTCTTCTTGGTCGTTAAATCTGTAGCGTTAATCAGAGTTGCACCGACCGGGGCCATAACAATTGCCCGTGTGCCGTAACTATTTGCTACTCCTTGGGGTTTATTTAAATCTAAACGGCCAGCTACGTAGGCAGGCAGTTTGGGGGTTGGCGAGGCGGTGTTGGTTAGAGAAAAAGTAATTTTGGTTTGGCGCTTTGTGCCACAGGATAAGGATTCTAGTTTTACTGTGCGCTTAAGGTAGTAATCCATCTTGTTGCCCGATGTGTTTTGGATAATCAGGCGATATTGGTTATCCAACTTCTCACTCACGGCTCCTGAAATCTCTGATTGCTCAACAATCTTTTGCTCAGCTTGATTTGCACTAAAGAAGAGAATTCGGTGTTGATTTATTGGGTAGATCATCTGCGACAGCAAATCAGTGGCTGAAAACTCTTTAGCTTCAATCTTCTTTGAGACGGCTTGAATAATCTTGATTAGGAATGCTTTGCGGGCGTTGTTGTCGGTTACATACTTTTGATAGAGATCTGACAAAGTAACTTTTACTACATTCTCTGAATTAATCTCTTGGCCTTCTACTTGTACGGGGCCTGTTGCTTTAAGTAAATAACTCAGCGAAGTTGGATCGAAAGTAATGACGCCATCTAACTGTTGATCAAATTGGTTTTTCCATAAAGCTAACCAGATCGATGCTCCATAAGGAAAATGAGGTGAGATATTTGAGTTCTGCCAAATACCTGGGTCATCGTTATACAGGCGGACAAATTCAGCGGGCATGGCTATAGGGGTGTCTTTTAACTGCACTAGGCCGGCGTTAGAACCAAAAGCCGTGAAACTAGTTTTTCCCTTATCGATATTCATAACTGCATAAGCGCCCAATATGCCGCCGGTGCCACGAGCTTCGGCAGAGTTTTGAAAAGCAATCAAATAATTGCGTGGGGTATCTTGGCCAGTGATACCTGGAAAGATCTGCAACAGCGGTGTGATGGATGACGTTGTTTGATACAAAGATGCCGCTCTTTCGCGGGGCTTATCTAGCTTCTTATCAAATGAAGCAAACAGGCCCCGGATGTGAAGGTGGGTTAAGGCCAGAATCGATTTATTGAGCTGCGGCATTGCATCGGCTAACTGTGTAGCCGCATCTGCCAGCGCAATATCTTTGGTTTTTTGACCCTGCAGATAGTCAGATGCTGCGGCAAGGAAGTGATCGGCGCCGTTTAGGGCGCGAGATGTTGGCGCAAATGTTTGTGGAGTAGTTGCTACCAATGTGGCAAAGGCGAAAAAAGGGTTGGATACTGAGATATTTAAATAATGCAGGTTGGTACTTAGATCTTTCACTTGCTGGTTGCGAAGTGATGGTTGATCAACTTTTAACTCTTTTAGTTGGTGAACAACTTTGTTGGCAAAAAAGGCAGTTGACGCAAGAGAAAGAACCGTGCCCAGAATGAGAGTCGCTAAGAGATAGAAGAAGTATTTTTTCATAGAGCGTGAACTAGGTCTTTGCATAATCAGTTCACCCCTTACGCAAAATTACTTCTTATTTTCGCCTTCGATTTGTGCGGCGATATCTTTTGGCGCATATGAATGAACTGGGTCATATCCTGGTTCGTTTCCGTATGCACCATAGCTGCGGTACTT
>JBAXIC010000101.1:0-3682 GCA_037138575.1 Actinomycetes bacterium | reverse complement strand
TGAATTAATTTCAACATTTATTTCAGTCAATGCCCGGACTATGACTCAGCAAAGAGTTTATTTGCGGGGAACCCTTGTTTCTACGCTAAATGAAGATTCGAATCTTTCACTCCAGGAACTTAGACCGGTCAAAGACTAAGTGATGAGAGGTAGTCCCACTTACCATACTCGTATGCACCTTGTACGCACTTTAGGGTTAGTTCATCAGGTGATACTGATTGAGATGAACGCTAACCGGCGGTTCACATCCTATTGAGGCAGATGGAGCTCTTCATGTTTCTAGGTTATGTGTCTGAGTTTGTTGAATTTCTATCAGTAAAAGACCAATCTTTGGAAGATACTCTGGCCCATATGGTGCTGCGGGTATTGTCACCGATTGATGCGACAGCGGCTTTTGTCACTCAACTTAACAGTGAAAACGGAATCGACTATGTTGGCGGTTTTGGGATTGGACTCCAGGCACAGCGGAGATACGCGTCGAATTACGAGATGCGAGATAGACATCCTGTGACTGATGCAATTAGAAATCGAAATATCGTTTGGATAAATACTTTGCCCCAGTGGCCAGTTGTGTATCCCGATTTTAACAGTCTGTCCCATGACACAGGTGATCGAACTTTTATTTGCTTTCGAATTGAAAAATGTGGAACTCCAGTTGCGGTTCTAGGAATTTTCAGTAAATCTGTTATCCACCCTGATGCTGAGATTGATTCCTTTCTGAAAGCCATTGGAAATGTTTTGTCATTGCATATGTATCGAAAAACTGACTCTGCCTCGGAATCGCGGAATGCGAATAGTAAGTCAACAATTGAATCACGAGGCGAAGTAAATACTAAACTCACAGAACGTCAGCGTTTAATTTGGCGCTTAATGAGTGAAGACCGCACAAATATTGGAATTAGCGAACTCCTTGGATACTCTGAATCGACGATCCGCCAAGAGACCATTAAGATTTTCGCAATTCTGAACTGCCACGGACGCGAAGAAGCTTCCGGTATGTTTAAAAAACAGTTGGCCGAGCTCGAACTGGTTGAATAAAGAATCTTTTGAATTTCACTCATCGAAATTCTTTAAATCTGGTCTAGTCATTATTTGAGTGGTAGTCGACCGAAATAGACTTTAGCCTCTCAATTTTGTGACACATTTGAGATAAACTGAGCATGGAAGTCTCGTTGTGGATAGACGTCAAGGGAGTTCATCTCTTGAAGAGAAACAGAGCTCAGGGAGAGGTACATCCATGTTTCTACCATACGTATCAGAATTTGTCGTTTTTCTTTCTCTCAAAGAGCATACCTTGGAAGAGGTGCTTGCTCACATAGTGCTTCGTGTTCTCTCTCCGATAGATGCTTCGATTGCTTTTATTTGTGAGTTGAATAAGTCGAATTTGGTTTCCAATATCGGAATGTATGGTACTTCTGAAGAAATGCAAGATCGCTACCCAAATCTGTACTCTCTCGATGAAAAATTCCCTCTTTGTGATGCCATTAAAACTAGGCGTGTAGTCTGGATTAACACGCTGCCAGTATGGCCAACTGAGTATCCAGCGCTGGTTGGAAGACCAGTTATTCCCCATGCTAAAACATTTATTTGCTTTCCTATTGAAAAAAGTGGAACACCAGTTGCGGCTTTTGGCCTCTTCTGCAACGAAATCATCGAGCTAAATACTGATATTGAGACATTCTTGAAGAGCATAGGGAATCTACTTGCCATGTACTTTTTTTCCAGTACTCATCAAGAGAGTACTCCGAATACGAGTCACTCAAAGGTGCCTAAGAATTATTTAGCAAATATCCGCGAAGAGAAACTCTCAGATCGTCAGTTAGTAATTTTGCGGATGATGAGTGAAGGGGACACAAATTTATCCATTGCCGACAGGCTTGGCTACTCTGAATCAACTATTCGGCAAGAAACGATAAAAATCTTTGCAAAACTTCAATGTAATGGTCGCGTGAAAGCCACCTCCATTTTTCTGAATGGTCTTGAGAACATTGGTTGATGAAACTTTGACCAAGACATCTAAAGTTTGCTGCGCTTCAAAACTCCACCTAAAGCTTAGAGATTTACAGTCTCTACCACTTTCCTTAACTTCCCGTTTGCGCTGATACGAATAACCTGGCCTGTCTTAAGAGCAGTGTTCAACTTAAAGAGAGTCACGCCATTGCCATCTAGCACCTGTTTTTTAACAACGACATACGTCAATTTGCCAGTTTTAGATTTAGTGCCGACCTCTAGAGTCGCAAGTAAATTCGCCTCATCACTGCAGAGATTGACCGATACCAGGGACGAGCTTTTACTCACCGTATAAGAAATCTCGTGGCAAAGCACTGAATTGCTCAGATCATTATTCGGTTTCACAACTACTAACGCGGAGGGTTTAATAGTTACAGTTACCGCTGAAGATTTTTGCGAAGTTGGGTTGTAATCATCGAAGTGAAGCCGCGGCAATGTACAAGGGTTATGCAATCAGCATTTGAAATATGATTTTTAATTAGCTCTGAGACCCTTGTCGCATAAGTCCAAATGTAATCGCATCTTCTAAAGCCATGGCCGATGCGGCAATAACATTTTCATGCACCCCCACTGTGGACCACTCACGAACCCCATCACTGGTTTCAACCAACACTCGAGTAATTGCACCCGTGCCTAAACGGCCCTCAAGAATGCGAACTTTATAATCGGTTAGTTTCAACTTTTCAAGTGCTGGATAGAATTGAATTAAACCTGACCGAAGCGCGTTATCAAAGGCGTTAACTGGACCATTGCCACTTCCGATACAGACAATCTTTGCACCTTGTGCTACTACGGTTACTTCCGCTTTAGTCACAATACTCTGGTCTTCTGCGCGCTCAACCGTCGTTAGCCAATGTTCAATAGTGAAAAACGATGGGCGCTTCCCGTTGATTTCCTCGTGGACTAGGAGTTCAAAGGAGGCGTCGGCTGCTTCAAAGGTGAAACCTTGTGACTCCATATCCTTAACACGGGCAACGATTCGGCCAATGAGCTCTTTATCTCCACCTAAATCAACGCCGAGCTCTTGAGATTTCAATTCAATAGATGCACGCCCTGCCATATCCGATACAAGCATGCGCATATCATTTCCAACGCTTACTGGGTCTTCATGCTGATAGAGCGAGGGATCAACTTTGATCGCACTTGCATGCAGACCGGCTTTATGGGCAAAGGCTGATACGCCAACGTAGGGTTGCCGCGCACTTGATGAAACATTTGTAACTTCAGCGATTGCATGCGAGATTCTAAAAGCTTCACGTAGTGAGTTATTAGGCAACACTAGTTGATTCTTTTTTAACTCTAAATTTGCAATTATCGTGACTAAGTCGGCATTTCCGGTTCGTTCGCCATAGCCATTAAGTGTTCCTTGAACATGCGTAGCCCCTGCTGCTACGGCGGCCATTGAATTTGCCACCGCGCAACCTGTGTCATTGTGACAGTGGATACCTAGGCGGGCCGAACTTGCGGTAAGAACATCATGGACAACTTGTGATAATTCATCGGGCAACATTCCACCGTTGGTATCGCAGAGTGCGATGACGTCGGCACCGGCTTCGGCGGCAACGCGTACAACTTCTAGGGCATAGGCGCGGTTGTTTCGATAGCCATCAAAGAAATGTTCGGCATCTAGAAATACACGTTGACCTTCGGCGATGAGGTGCGTGACTGAGTC
>JBAXIC010000100.1:0-3707 GCA_037138575.1 Actinomycetes bacterium | reverse complement strand
ATGTAACCCGTTCCCATGTAACCCCAACGTAGACCCATGATGTACCGACCTTTCGAAAATGGTTATCGCCCTGCAGACTTGAACAATAACAGCGTCCTTTAACGAGCGGCTACGGAAACTCCCATGACTCCCAGACACATTTCGTCTGAGGAGCCTTCCCCCCACGTGACGTATTTGGCGGCTAGTTTTTTGAGTTGTGGGAGCTGTTGGCGAAGTTTTGGATTGAATGTACAGATTACGCGAACTGTGTCACCAACTTTGAGTTGAATCTGGGTCTTCAAGACAGTGGCCGATTGGTCATCAAAATTGTAGTTAGGGCGATCGAGAATAACTTTTTCCCTAGGCGTGCCCGGATTTGCAATCAACTTAAGCGCCGTACCGAGGAGATGCATATGAGGGGCTGCCTGAATGATGGTTTCATTGACAGTAATTTTCTTATCGCACGTGGATGTTAAGGATGGCTTTGGGTTGAGCGGATCTTGCCCGCACAAGAGATTTAAGCCTGTTGATTCAAATGCGCTCTGTGTTGAGGTGCGCCCCGCGAGGTCTGCAAGTGATGCCTTGCGAGAACAGAGTGGTCCGCTGATTCCGGCAGGGCAGGCGAGTTCAACTGGCGCAGCCACTAAGTCAGAATTTAAAATCTTAAGGTTGGATCCTTTTGCGGGAATAGTGTTAAGAATAACTTTTGATTGATCCTTTAATCCAAGATCGGCGCCAGCTGCAAGTAGGTTGTAATGAACTTGCAAAACTATTTGGCTCCCTTTTTTGAAAGATGTTGCAAAACCTTTTGGCATGACATCTTTTCCGCGTCCCGGCGCCCAAGATGAAAGCCAAGGGGAGGTGAGGAATGAACCTAGATTTCCACCGACTCCGGAACCTCCAAAGCATGTCCAGCCATCGCCGCCAGCATTTAGTTTCTGCGCTTCTGGAACGTTGGCAGCATCAATCTGAAAAAGAATTGCATGGTGAACAATCAATGGATCTTGTGGAACAAATTGCGATGAAACTATAAGCGAGTCTTCATTTACTTTCGGATCGACAAGGAAGCAGTGGTAATCATCGGTACCACCGTTTAGCCCCTTAGGGGTGTGGGGTTGGGACATGGTTGCCGTATAAGTTTTCGCTACAGGAGTCGAAGCTGCGAGAGCGACGCTCCCCACCATGGTTGCGCTCACAGATGCCACAGTTCCCAGAGATAGTGAAGTAACTAACATTTTCCGAAGAATATTCTGAGCACGCATGCCAATAGGTTATCGCGAATTTGGCACTCCTTTGTAACGAGCACTCTGCGGGCTCTAATAGAGTTGAGAAATGAAATCTAGAACTATGCCGGCACTAGCAGTACTTACACTGCTCTTTACAAGCGTCTTCGGATTTACGAGCGCTCGGGCCGCTACCAAGATTTCCCTTCCAACACAGCTAGTTCTTCAAGGAGCGAATGGGGTGAGCCTAGATAGTTCTCTCTACCTACCAAGTAAATTTCCAGCACCGGCTATTTTGTTAGCCCACGGATTTGGTGGAAGCAAGAATTCGGTAGCAACGCAGGCTCAATACCTCGCACAAAATGGATATGTTGTTCTGGCCTGGAGTGCACGCGGTTTTGGTCAGTCTACTGGTCAAATCACGATGGATTCTCCTAAGAATGAAATTGCGGACGTGCAAAAGCTGATTACATATTTAGGAACGCGTAAAGAAGTAATTCAGCAAGGCGCGGATGATCCACTTGTAGGGATTGCAGGTGCTTCTTATGGTGGAGCAGCTGCAATCCTTACAGCAGGCTATGACAAGCGAATTGACGCAGTTGTTGCAGACATCACCTGGAACAACCTAAAGAACTCACTCTTCCCACAATCGATTCAAGGATCATTTGTGGCGGGTCCGTTCAAGAAAACTTGGGCGGGAAGTTTCTTTGCAATCGCTACCTTGCCAAATTCATACCTCGGTGAGTGTGGAAACTTCTCTCAAGAATGGTGTGACGCATTTGTAAATAGCCTAAATGCTGGAAAGCCAACAGCTCGCGCAGAACAATTGCTTCTTGAATCTTCGCCTTCAACGGTTACCAAGAACATAAATGTGCCGACGCTTTTGATGCAAGGTGAATCCGATTCACTTTTCCAGCTCTCTGAAAGCATTGCTACCGCATCGCAAATATCAAAGGCACATCCTAAAAATCCACTCGCCATGTACTGGCATTCAAGTGGCCATGACGGTGGACCGGATGAGAGTGCCTTGACTAATGAAAAGACGCTGCAGTGGTTTGATAAATATTTGAAGAATAAGGGTCTCAATTTCCCTAAGTTTCAGGTAGTCGATAGCAACGGAACAATTTCACTGCAAGATTCCACAGTTATTCCAAAGAACCTTCAGGGCAGTGTTCTTCCACTCGGTTCTAAAACAGGGATGATTCAAATAGCTCCAAATCTATCTCCCTTTGTTGCACCTATCGGTGGAATTCCTGCCGCACTCTCTTCTTTGCCCGGTCTTGGCGGAGCACTTTCCTTAGCCTCATCAGCAATCTCCTCCTTAGGCGGCAGCGCCATCCCGGGGGGAGTTGTAAGTGCGGCTCTACTTCCTGGACAGAGCGCTGTCCTTGATTCACAGCCTTTGACCAAGCCACTTACAATCATTGGTGCGTCAAAAGTTAAAGTTCATATATCTAGCAACCGTAAGGATGCAACGCTCTTTTTCTCCCTCGTTATTCACACACCCGAAGGCGGAGTGAAGCAACCAAATGGTTTAGTCGCTCCTATTTACATCGAGAATATTCCTACAAGTGGGGCAGATGTGACTGTGAATCTTCCTGCAGTTGTTACGGACGCTTCAATAGGTGACAAGATTGCTGTTGCTGTCTCATCAACAGATCAAGGTTATCAACTACCAAACGATGGTCGTTTCTATTCTGTGCAGGTGATTTCGCCTCTCACAATTTCAGTTACGCCATTGCAAGCTGAGATTCAAAAATCTGACTTCATCACTTGGCCTATTGCAGCGGTAGTGACAATCATTCTGGCCTTTGCTCTGGTGTACTGGCGCCGACCTCGTCACAACAATGAACCACTGCAAGATAGTGAAGCGCTTGTTTCGGTCACCAATCTCTCTAAGGTTTATAAGGACGGCTACAAGGCAGTCTCTGGACTTTCATTTAGCGTGAAGCGCGGACAGGTTGTTGGGTTGCTTGGTCCAAACGGTGCCGGCAAGACGACGACACTTCGCATGATGATGGGTCTGATTTATCCAACAGATGGAGAAATTGCCATCGACAACAAGCCGATCTACCCAGGATCACCGGCCCTTGCAAATCTTGGAAGTTTTGTTGAAGGTCCAGGATTTTTGCCTCACCTCTCTGGCCGCGAGAATCTAAATCTTTATTGGAGATCAATCGGGCGCGAAGATGAACCGATGATTGAAGATGCGTTAGATATTGCAGGCCTCGGTACGGCCCTCGACAAAAAGGTTCGTTCCTATTCACAAGGTATGCGCCAACGTCTTGCGATTGCGCAAGCAATGTTGGGCATGCCAGATTTGCTTGTTCTTGATGAGCCAACAAACGGACTTGATCCCCAGCAAATCGTCGCCATGCGCAAAGTTTTGAAAAAGTATGCGAAGACGGGTCGAACGGTCATTATTTCTTCACACCTTTTATCTGAAGTACAACAGACGTGTACGCACGTTGTGCTGATGCACCGCGGCCAATTGATTGCATTTGG
>JBAXIC010000099.1:0-3768 GCA_037138575.1 Actinomycetes bacterium | reverse complement strand
TTTCATCGAAGGCTATTGCCATCAATGTTGTAATTCAAGGCTGGCTATGCAAAAGTAGATTATTAGATTCCTAGAAAAGGGTGATTTGTATGTCTGAGAGCGCGCAAAGCTCAAGTTCAGAGATGGACTCGATGCTAAATGAGTTGTACCCCTACAGGGATACAACCACGACATATTCTCAGATTCCAACCCATGGTTTAAAGGCCGAAGCAGTTTTAGAGATGGTGCACTCTTTTGCAAAACGCGAAGATGCCGTTGGAGATCAGGGAAAAGTCTCTGGTTCGTTATACAGCGGAGACCACGATCATTACCACGTGCTTACTCAAGTATTTGAAGAGTTTGCTCATGCCAATGTTTTGCAGCGCGATATGTATCCATCGGCAACAAAATTTGAATCAGAGATTATTGCAATGACTTTAGATATGTTGCATGCAACAGGTCCTGATAGCGACGCGTGTGGTGTGATTACAAGTGGTGGAAGTGAATCTCTAATTACCGCTCTTTACACATATCGTGAACAAGCATCACGCGAACGTGGCGTTACTAAGCCCAACGTTGTTATTCCATCTACTGCACACGTCGCACTGGATAAAGGCGCGCACTGGCTTGGTATCGAAGTTCGCCATGCACCGCTTACCGATAAATTTGTAGTTGACCTAACAGCGATGGAAGCGATGATTGATGAAAACACAATCGCGCTCGTTGGATCCGCAGGCAACTACGCTCATGGACTTATCGATCCCATCACAGAAATCGGTCAATTGGCTCTCAAGCATGGAATCGGCCTGCATGTAGATGGCTGCTTAGGTGGCTTCTTACTTCCATGGATCGAAGCCAATGGCGTCGAAGTAACTCCGTGGGATTTTAGAGTTCCAGGGGTAACTAGCATCAGCGCCGATACTCATAAATATGGATATGCACTCAAAGGGACATCAACGCTTTCATATAAAACTAAATCACTGCGCGCCAATCAGTACTTCACATTTCCTGATTGGCCGGGTGGGCTTTACTTATCACCTGGTTTTGCTGGTTCGCGTAGTGGTGGCTTAATTGCATCGACGTGGGCATCCCTAGTGTTGATGGGTAAGGAGGGATACAAGAGCGCAGCTAAAGATATTTACACCGCTACTCAAACTATCGTCGAAGGGATTCGCAAAGATATTCCAGAGATTCAAGTAGTTGGTGATCCGCTCTTTTTGCTTGCATTTACTTCTACTGAACTTGATGTCTATTTAATTAACGATGCGCTTAAAGAGCGCGGTTGGCGCATGAATGCTTTGCAGCTACCTGCAGGTCTGCATTTCTGTTTAACTCGTCCGAATACCCAGGACAACGTTGTTGAGCAGTATTTGAAGGATCTTAAGGAAAGCGTTGTCTACGCCAAAGAGAAGAAAGGCGAGGCTGCCAGAAGCGGTGCCATGTATGGATTTAGTGGAACACCTAAGGGCAATGCAACGCTTTCATTTGTCATGAGCGGATACTTAGATGCTATGCACGAGTTAGCACCTACGGAATAATTATCTATGAGAAGTGATCGTTGGATTCTTGCAATTGATTTAGGCAATGGTGGCCCAAAGGTTGCCGTTGTCGATTTGAATAATGAAATCCGTGGTGTTGCTGTGCGCGCCGTAAGCGTTAATCAAGGCTTACACGGTCTTTCAACTCAAGATGCGACCGAGTGGTGGGATCAACTTCTAGATGCTGCCAAGGAAGCGATAACAAACAGCGCCGTTGATCCACTCAATGTCCAGGCCGTTGGCATTACAGGCCAATGGGGCTCTACGGTGCCGGTAGATAAAGCCGGTATTCCAGTTGGCGATGTTATTTTGTGGTCGGATAATCGCGGCGAAAAATATATGCGCGAAATTATCGGTGGCCCAATTAGTTACCAAGGTTTTGCGCCGCATCGAATTTTCGAGTGGATTCGCAAATCTGGGGGAGCACCAACACCTAGCGGTGCTGATCCAACGGGCCATTCAATGGTTCTGCAGCGTGAACACCCAGATGTTTACGCACGTGCTGAATATTTATTAGAGCCCATCGATTACATAGGAATGCGCTTTACTGGAAAAGCTGGCGCAACACCGGCATCGATGATTCTGAGCTGGCTTACGGATAATCGAATCAATAAACCCGTGCAATATGACAAGCGTTTGGTACGCAAATCAAAACGTGATCCAAAAAAACTGCCGGCATTGCTCCCGACTGGTTCGGTTCTTGGCAATCTGCTTCCTGAGGTAGCTCAAAGCTTAGGAATCCCAGCAACAACACCAGTTATCTGTGGAATCCCGGATCTACATGCAGCTGTTCTTGGAAGCGGTGCGGTTGAGCCATATGCAACACATATAAGTATTTCAACAACAGCATGGATTGGTGCCCGAGTTCCATTTAAAAAGACCGATGTACTGCATTCGATTGCAAGTGTTCCGGGCTTTGATTCTGCAATGCCAATGATTGCAAACAATCACGAGACCGGTGGGTCCGCACTTCGTTGGATACAAGAGCAGGTTTTGCCAGGGCAAAGCTATGAGGATTTAATCGCAAAGGCTGAAACAGCCCCAGCTGGATGCGAAGGTGTTCTGTTTACTCCATGGCTCAACGGTGAAAGATCACCCGTTGATGATAAAAAGCTTCGTGCATCATTTCTTAACATGTCACTTCGAACCACGCAGGCAACAATGATTCGAGCCGTAATGGAGGGCGTAGCTTTCAACGCTCGCTGGCTATTTGATTACTATGAGAAATTCTTGAAACGTAGACCAACATCATTGCGAATCATTGGCGGGGGCGCGCAATCAGATTTATGGTGTCAGATGCATGCCTACGTATTAAATCTTCCCGTTGAACGTCCTGTTGATCCACGCGATGCACAGTTAAAGGGAACTGCAATGTGGACCCGAGTTGCAATGGGCGAATTAACCTTAGAAGAAGCAGGGAAAGCAGTAGTTATTGGCGATACTTTTTTACCAACTGGTCCGGATGCCAAGATTTATCAAGATCTTTATAAAGAGTACAAAACTTTATATGCAACACTAAAGAAACTGCATCATCGCTTAGCTTAAAACGATAGCCTTGCACTTATGAATGTGCGACGTGTAGCCCTACTGGCAACTGTTCTAATGATGGTGCCCATAAATTCCGCACATGCCGCCCCAATCTACGTATTTCCAGTGGCAGATTGCACCGTTAACTATGCCCACGCCCACCATGATTATGCAGCTACAGATATTTTGGCCAAAAAAGGCTGCAAGTTTGTAGCCCCAATCAATGGCGTTGTTGATGAAGTTAATCGCACAGATTTGTGGAGCGGAAAAACTAATTTGGGAATTGATCGCGGGGGATTGTACGTCTCAATAATTGGTGAGGATGGTGTGCGCTATTACGGATCGCACCTTCGCACGATTCCAGCAAGTATTCAGCCAGGAGTTACGGTTTTAGCTGGGCGCTTGCTTGGAACTATCGGTACAACGGGTAGCGCGCGAGGAACAGCATCGCATTTACATTTTGGAATTTCATGGCCAACACCTGCTGATACATGGTGGGTTCGAAGAGGTGAAGTTTTGCCATGGAAATATTTAGACGCATGGAAAAAGGGAAAAGATTTATCGCCCGTAAAGGAAGTTAATGCGCGTAAGTTAAAAGTTGGTGAGATTCCACCCGTACCAAAATAAATAACCCCCACTGTTTCCAGTGAGGGTTATTTGTAAAGCGGTTTTAATTAGGCAGGATTAACTGCATCAGCCTGAGGACCCTTTGGACCCTGTACGA
>JBAXIC010000098.1:0-3818 GCA_037138575.1 Actinomycetes bacterium | reverse complement strand
TCAAGATATCCCTCCTCATTATGTGATTCTTCTGCCAATGAGTCAGGATTTCCAAGTACTCCTGGAATTAAACGAGTGATTGCTTCAATCATTACAAGAGATGCAACTTCTCCCCCACCTAAAACGTAATCTCCAATTGAAACTTCATGAACGCGAAAATTCTTTGATAGGTAGTGCTGACGTACGCGATCATCGATTCCTTCATAGCGTCCACAAGCAAAGACAAGGTGTTTTGCAGTTGAAAGGTTTTGAGCCATCGGTTGGTCAAAACGCTTGCCTGCCGGAGTCAAGATGATTAAATCACTCTCTGAATTCATCAACGGATCTAAAGCCTGACCCCACACTTCGGGCATCATCACCATCCCCGCACCGCCACCATAGGGAGTGTCGTCAACTTGATTATGAACATTGGTGGCAAAACTACGTAAATCATGGATTCCAAATTCAACTAACCCAGCGCTTTGTGCTTTACCCAAAAGCGAGAGCTTTAACGGCGCAAAATATTCTGGGAAAATCGTTACTGCATCGATCTTCATTGGATAGCTCCAGCGATATCAGGTGGAATGACAACAACTTTTCGTGCGGCGATATCAACTACAGGCACTAACTGATGAACAAATGGAATCAAGATTTCGCCAGTCTCGGTTTTAATTGCCAAGAGATCTTGCCCTGGAAGATTAATAACATCAGTAACTTCACCGATTACTTCACCTGATTCAAGATGTGCAGCGCAGCCAATGAGCTGCAAGACATGGTAATCATCGTCATCAATTCCAGGTTCGTTTATATCAACGTCACAGTAAAGAAGAACATCACGTAGTTTTTCGATTGCATTTCGATCGGTAAATCCTTCAAAGCCAAGTAGCAAGATTCCATTGTGAACACGGCCTGAAATAATTGTTAATTCACCGAGAGCATCACTTTGTAATTTGTTACCAATGGCAAAACGACGATCAGGTTCATCAGTTCGAACCTCAATCGTCGCTTCTCCAAGAATTCCGTGGGCGCGACCGATGCGCCCCACGAGTAAACGCATTGTTAGCGTGCTTCGTCGGTCTCGATGAGATCGACGCGAACAGTACGTCCTGCAATTGCGCTCACGACCGTGCGAAGCGCCTTTGCAGTACGACCATTACGACCAATTACTTTGCCGATATCTTCAGGGTTCACACGAACCTCAAGAGTTGTTCCACGGCGATGTGTCTTTTCTGCAACGACAACATCATCGGGATTATCGACGATTCCCTTTACTAAATGTTCTAGGGCTTCATCCATCATTGTTATTCGGCAGCCGCTTCTGTTTCAGCCACAACTTCTGGAGCCGCAACTTCTGCTACTGGCTCGGACACAACTGCAACTTCTGGAGTCACATCTTCAACCGCTGGAGCCTCGGATACAACTACTTCTTCAACCACAACAGGGTTCGCCTTTGCAGCTAACTTCTCCTGTGCTTTCTTCTTTAATGTTGTTGCGCCTTCTTTTGGCTCATCCATTGCCTGCTTCATCGCTGCTTCATAAGCAACGTGCTTGCCGACCTTTGGAGCTGCAACGCGAAGAGTTCCTTCAGTTCCAGGAAGACCCTTGTGCTTTTGCCAATCTCCAGTCACCTTCAGAAGAGCCTCTACAGCCTCTGATGGTTGTGCACCAACACTGAGCCAGTACAGAGCGCGCTCTGAGTTGATCTCGATAAGTGATGGTTCCTGTCCTGGTACGTAGCGACCAATTTCTTCAATTGAAAGACCGTTACGTGCCTTGCGTGAGTCGGTAACAACTACGCGGAAAAATGGTGTGCGGATTTTACCCATGCGCATTAAACGAATTTTTGTAGCCAAGTGAGGTTGTACTCCTGTTTATGTGCGTTATAAAAATTAATCGCAGCGGGGTGCGCAATCAATTACATACAACTATCGGTCGTGGATGTTGAACGGGGATAGAGGGCCCCATCAACAGGTGCCCAATTCTGCCATCTGCAGGGCTTAAAGGTGAAATCGGCGAAGCAGCCTCTATTGGCTCTCTTCCAGGGCCCGCTTTGCTGGATTTCCTGATTTGGACTTCTTCTTAGGCACAGCGCTCTTGGCCACCGCCTTGGGCATCGCCGGCATACCCATACCCGCCATGCCGGCAGGCATGCCACCATTTCGAACCTGTCTCATCATCTTTTGGGCTGCCAAAAAGCGATCGACCAAGTTGTTTACATCAGAAACTTTTCGCCCAGCCCCCAAAGCAATTCGTGCACGGCGCGAACCATTGAGAACCTTGGGATCTTTGCGCTCAAGTGGGGTCATTGATTGCACGATGGCTTTGGTACGAACAATCTCGCCCTCATCAAAGTTTTCAATCTGCTTCTTCATCTGCCCAGCACCTGGCAGCATTGCCAACAACTTAGACATTGAACCCATCTTCGACATAGCTGTTAACTGTTCAAGGAAATCCTCTAGCGTGAAATCCTCACCACTTGCAAACTTTGCTTCTAACTTTGCCGAAGTATCACCGTCAAAAGCTTTCTTGGCCTGTTCGGCAAGGGTTGCAACATCGCCCATTCCCAAAATTCGTGATGCCATGCGATCTGGATAGAAGATATCAAAGTCGCCAAGTTTTTCACCAGTTGATGCAAACATAATCGGACGTTTGGTAATCGATGCGATAGAAAGTGCAGCACCACCACGGGCATCACCATCGAGCTTTGTTAAAACAACGCCATCAAAACCAACGCCATCCAAAAATGCCTGTGAAGTTCGAACAGCATCTTGACCGATCATTGCATCAACGACAAACAAAATCTCATCTGGATTAACAGCATCACGGATAGTTGCTGCTTGCTTCATCAGCTCTTCATCGATACCCAAGCGACCTGCAGTATCAACAATAACCATGTTGTACTGCTTTGATTTAGCAAATTCAATACCGCTCTTTGCAACTTTAACTGGATCGCCGACACCATTTCCTGATTCAGGCGCAAAGACAGGAACTCCAATACTTTCACCAACAACTTGTAACTGAGTTACAGCATTGGGGCGTTGTAAATCAGATGCAACGAGCAAGGGAGTATTTCCTTGATCTGCATAAAACTTTGCGAGCTTTCCGGCCAATGTAGTTTTACCAGCGCCTTGCAGACCAGCCAACATAATTACCGTAGGTGGATTCTTGGCAAAGCGAACTCTGCGCGCTGATCCTCCAAGAATTTCAATTAAGGATTCATTAACTATTTCAAAGATCGCTTGAGCTTGATTTGTTCCTGATTGTAAAGTCGGCAACGCGGCTAAAGATTTTTCGCGAATTTGTTCAATAAAACTTTCAACGACTGAAAGCGCGACATCAGATTCAAGTAAAGCCTGTCTAATCTCAATACAGGTCGCTTCGATATCGGCATTACTAATCTTGCCGCGCGAGCGAAGTGATGAAAATGCTCCGCTAAAGCGCGAGGATAAGGACTCAAACATAAGGCGCTAAGACTACTTGAGCAGCCGGCGTAGGCGCTGCGCAACCTCATCTGCCCGCTCATCACTTAACGCTCCCCCGGAGATTTCTGTGACATACAAGGTATCGATGGCTTCAGCGCCAAGAGTTGTGACGATTGCGGACCTAATATCGATCCTGGATTGAGTGATTCCAGCTCCGATTCGAAAAAGAAGCCCTGGGCGGTCGTGACTTCGAACTTCAATGATTGTCGCCTCAGTCGCTTCATCATTGAAAGTTTCAACTACTGGATCTGGTACAGGTATTGCAGGGATGGAAGCGTAGGCGGCGGCTCTGGCAATTAATTTCTCTTCAATATGCGCGGCATCGTTAAATGCTTTTTCAATTTCATTGCGCAAGAA
>JBAXIC010000097.1:0-4004 GCA_037138575.1 Actinomycetes bacterium | reverse complement strand
CTTTCTTTTTCCCTTGACGATGCAGATTTGCTTACTGGCATGGATGGTTCATATTTAATCAAATCACTCGATGACGACACGACTGAAGTGACTTACCAACTTGGAGTTTCACTCTCAATGCCAATCCCAGCCATGATGCGTCAAAAAGCTGAGAAGACAACTATTGATCAAGCCCTTACCCAACTTAAAGCATCTCTAGAAGGTTAATTCGCTTTCATGGCTTTCACAATTGGTATCGATGTTGGCGGAACTAAAGTCCTTGGCGGAGTTGTTGATGAGACTGGAAAAGTTTTAACTACTGCCAGAAAAGATACGCCGCGCCAAGGTGGAAGTGCATTGACGCAAACTATTGCCGATGTTGCAAAAGAACTCTTAGAAAAATACCAAGTCTCATCCGTTGGTGTTTCTGCTGCAGGATTTGTTTCATCTGATCGAAAAACAATGCTTGCAACTCCAAACATCGCAGATTGGAATGGCGTTGATTTAGATAACCAATTAACTAAGTTAATTGGTTTGCCAGTTGTAATTGAAAACGATGCCAATGCTGCTGCATGGGGAGAGGCAAAGTTTGGTGCTGGCAAGAATCAAGATCACATGATGATGTTGACTGTTGGAACTGGAATCGGTGGCGGAATAGTTGTCAACGGTGCTTTGTACCGTGGCGCTTACGGCATCGCTGCCGAGTTTGGACATTTACGTGTTGTTCCCGAAGGTCACTTATGTGGGTGTGGAGCGCGTGGATGTTTTGAACAATACGCATCAGGTAATGCGCTTTTACGTCATGCTCGCGAAGCAATTAGCGCAAGTCCAGAAGTTGCGCGCAATTTACTCTCGCGCGGTGATGGCACAGTTGCTGGACTAACTGGACATGCAATAACCGAGGCGGCCCGCGACGGTGACCCTGTTGCATTAGCTGCATTTAATACAACAGGACAATGGCTTGGAGCAGGAATCGCATCGCTTTCAGTTCTTCTTGATCCTGCATGTGTTGTTATTGGCGGGGGAGTAATTGATGCGGGGGAGATTTTGCTTAAGCCAACGCGCGAATCACTTGAGCGAAATATGCCATTTGCCGGAAAGCATCCTTACCCAGAGATAATTGCTGCAGAGCTTGGAAACGAAGCCGGGCTTGTCGGGGTAGCAGATTTAGCTAGAAGTTAATTTTCGAAAGGGTATTTCAAACCAATCTGCCCACGAACCGTATCTAAAATCTCCATTATTGCCACGGTATCTTTCAAAGTTAGCAATGGTGATTCTTTCTCTCCGCTTTGGACAATACGTGCAAATTCAGCGGCTTGTTCGCGCAAACCATGGCCAATATATTCATTTGGATATTCGGTAACTGTGCCATCATAAAGTGTTACCCGCATCGAAGTTGGATTGTAGAAAGTTCTGTCAACTTCCAAGTAACCGTTAATGCCGGCAATCACCGCGGTGCATGGCGTTTGAATAATCATTGTCGTACTAAGTACTGCTTGTGCGCCATTGGCATAGTTAAGAATCATCGAAGTCTGAGCATCGACACCTTTTTTTGTGAGTACTCCTTTTGCAGTAATTGTTTCAGGCACTCCAAGAACCATGTGGGCAAAGGAAACTGGATAGATACCAAGATCCAACAGAGCACCACCGGCAAGCGCGGGTTCAACAAGCCGGGCAATATTTTGATCAGCTAATCGTTGACCATGATCTGCAAAGACCGCCGTAATCTCTCCAAGAACGCCACTGGCAATAATTTCGCGAATCTTTGCATAATGAGGCAAGAATCGTGCCCACATCGCTTCCATCAATGCAACATTATTTGCTTCAGCAGCTGCAACCATTTCCTTAGCTTCTATTGAATTAACTGCAAATGGTTTTTCACACAATACTGGTTTACCTGCGTTAAGAGCGTAGATTACATTTTCTTTATGAGCCGGATGCGGTGTTGCGACATAGACTGCGTCAATATTGGAATCATTTATTAGCTCGTTATAAGAACCATAGCCAACTGCTCCATAATAATGTGCAGCAAATGAGTTAGCAGATTCCAACTTTCTAGATCCAACTGCAGCAACAACATGACCATCAAGAAGTGCTAAATCATTTGCAAATGCACGTGCTATTCCACCTGTTCCTATGATTCCCCATTTGAACTCACTCATACTGCTGCTCCATCATCATCTCGGTATCCGCGATTTAACCAACGATTAACTGCTCGCTTAATCGAGCGCCAAGTTTGCCGTGGAGATTGGCTTGGGGGATTAGGTGCTACAAATCGATCAGCGGCTTCAATGGCATCGAGTTCATCGAGATATCCGGAGGGTGCAGACTCATCTAAGGACAGGCCGGAAACAATGGCATCGAATTCGCTGCGGATAAGTTCTTCCTCATCGAAATCTTCAGGGCCTGGGCGCGGATTGCTCACCCTCAGATAGTGTCATATCTGGCAATAGCCACTAAATTAGAGCCATGTTCAACAACTTGCCCTATGGAACGCTGCGTGCTTTTTTGACGCCATTCCTCATGGCTGGTTTTCGCCCAAAGGTTAAGGGGCTGCGAAATGTGCCGGCAAAAGGGCCAGTCATCATCGCTTCTAACCACTTATCTTTTAGTGATTCAATCTTCATGCCTTTAGTAGTGCCTAGAAAAGTTACCTTCTTGGCCAAGAGCGAATATTTCACTTCCCCCGGTCCAAAGGGCCTATTAAAAAAGATTACTTTTATCGCACTCGGGCAGGTTCCGGTCGATCGCTCGGGAGGTCGGCGCAGCGAAGCTGCCTTGATTACAGGACTCAAAATTTTAGCTGAAGGCGATTGCCTTGGTATTTATCCAGAAGGCACTCGTTCTCCTGATGGTCGTCTTTATAAGGGACGCACAGGTATCGCACGCCTTGCTATCGAATCGGGCGCTCCGGTGATTCCAGTTGCGATGTTTAATACTGACAAGATTCAACCTACTGGCAAAGTAATACCAAATCTTCACCGCGTTGGAATGCACTTTGGAAAACCAATGTACTTTGATGGCGATTCAACTGATCTCTTATATCTTCGCGATGTGACGGATCAAATTATTAATGCTATTCAAACAATGTCAGGGCAAGAGTATGTCGATACTTATGCGCCTAAAAAATCAAAGCCTGACGAAATCAACGTTGCTGGCGAAGAAGATTAAAGAAGATCTAATCCATTTCTTGTAGTTAAGAATGCACACGTTGTACATGTTGATCCCGCTTCTGGAATATCGCCCTCTAAAACATTAATAAAATCTCCAATAACGCGCATGAAGTTATCGTGATCTCGTTCGACGGCAACGTATTTTTGATAGACACCAAAACCACTGTTGTCGGGATTATCGCCGACAGTGTGCGTTGGTTTCCAAACAAGTAAGCCCATTGATGCAACTTCCACCGCTTTACCAGCAACTGGGTTTTCAAGAGCATAGGCATATGCTTCAAGTTGAGGAGAGTAAAAGGCGCCGCTATCTCGTTCTGAGTCAGAGACTTTGCAATCGATAAGACCTACAGTCCCATCATCATTAGTAGAAACAAGGTCGTACTTTCCAAGAATGCGCCAACGTGTATCTACGCCGTTAATCTGCAAAGGCTTGCTCTTAACGAATTCGCCCCATTTAGTAACCGTGCCTGGACGTAGTGAAGGATCAATCGTTGGCATATCTGCACGTTGAAAAAACTCTTCCTGTAGCGAAGACAAGGTTCCAACAAGTGGCATTGTCATCGGAGCAGTGACTTTGTGCCAGTACTTAACCCATAAGCAGCGTTTGCACGTTGAGAGCCCAAAGGTTAAATCTGATGGTGAGATATTTTCGCGCGCAGGTTTTAATGGTTTCTTCATAAGGGCATTCTCTCTTTAGCTACTGACAATTGCGAAGAACAGCACCGACAAGCCCAAAATAATCATGATTGAACCACCGGTTGCGCGAAGTTTTTCTAGGCGGCTTGGGTCTTTTGCAAGCCAAGCACGTGCCGTGCCTGCTAATAAACCCCACGAACCATCGGAGATAAAGGC
>JBAXIC010000096.1:0-4027 GCA_037138575.1 Actinomycetes bacterium | reverse complement strand
CTGTCTGGTTAACGATCTGCATAGATCCGCCACCGACAAGCTTCTTGAACTTAACCAATGAGAAGTCAGGTTCGATACCAGTTGTATCGCAATCCATCATCAAACCAATTGTTCCTGTTGGAGCAAGAACTGAGATCTGCGCGTTGCGCCATCCATTCTTATCTCCTGTTGCAAGACATGCATCCCAAGCTTTGTTAGCTTCTGTCCAAACATCACGATCAAGAGTTGTTTCAGATTTTGCTGACGATGAAGCAGATGCGTGCTTGCGCATTACGCGAGCATGTGGCTTAGCATTTTGTACAAAGCCTGCATATGCGCCAACGATTCCAGCGAGTTCTGCTGAACGCTTGTAAGTGATGCCTGACATCAATGATGTGATTGCACCAGCAAGTGCGCGTCCACCTTCTGAATCATAAGCAAGACCTGAAGCCATAAGAAGAGCACCCAAGTTTGCATAACCGATTCCAAGTTGACGGTATGCCTTTGTTGTATCCCCGATTGCCTCTGTTGGGAAATCTGCGAAACAGATTGAGATATCCATCGCTGTAATAATCATTTCGGCAGCTTTTCCAAATGTCTTTGCATCAAATGAACCATCGGCCTTGAGGAACTTCATCAAGTTAAGAGATGCCAAGTTACAAGATGAGTTATCAAGTGACATGTATTCAGAACATGGGTTAGATGCATTGATACGACCAGTTTCTGGATTTGTGTGCCAGTCATTGATTGTGTCGTCATATTGAATTCCAGGATCAGCACATGCCCAAGCTGCTTGTGCCATCTTTGTAAACAAAGTACGTGCATCAACGGTTTCGATAACTTCGCCAGTTGCGCGGGCTGTTAGGCCAAATGATTCGCCCTTTTCAACTGCGCGCATGAATTCATCTGATACGCGAACTGAGTTATTAGCGTTTTGGTACTGAACAGAAATAATGTCTTTTCCACCAAGATCCATGTCGAAGCCAGCATCGCGCAGTGCACGAATCTTGTCTTCTTCTTTAACCTTAGTTTCGATGAACTCTTCGATATCTGGGTGAGAAACATCAAGAACAACCATCTTTGCAGCGCGACGGGTTGCACCACCTGACTTGATTGTTCCTGCGGATGCATCAGCACCGCGCATAAATGAAACTGGGCCAGATGCTGTTCCGCCGGACTTTAGAAGCTCCTTTGAAGAACGGATGCGAGAGAGGTTAAGACCTGCTCCTGAACCGCCCTTGAAAATCATTCCTTCTTCGCGGTACCAGTTAAGAATACTGTCCATAGTGTCATCAACCGAGAGGATGAAACATGCACTTACTTGCTGTGGCTCGTTTGTTCCAACGTTGAACCACACTGGTGAGTTGAACGAGAAGATTTGGTGCAACAACATATGTGTTAATTCGTGTTCAAAGATTTCGGCATCGGCATCAGTTGCAAAGTAACCGTGCTCTTTTCCAGCCTTTGTATATGTAAGAACAACACGATCGATAACCTGCTTCAAAGACCATTCGCGATTTTCTGCACCAACTGCGCCGCGGAAGTACTTTGTTGTAACGATTGTTGATGCATTGACTGACCAGGTATCTGGGTATTCAACACCACGTTGTTCGAATACGGTCTCTCCCGTTTTCCAGTTTTGCTGTACTACATCTCTGCGTTCCCATTTAACTTCGTCGTATGGGTGTACGCCTTCGTTGGTGTAGATACGTTCGATAGTCAAACCCTTACCTTTTACAGTGTTGTGGGCCTTGATTTTCGCTGGTCGGTTGATAACCGTCTCTGACATTGTGTGGTTCCCCGTCTTCTTTAGTTGTTCTGATTCGCTAATGATTTGTTGCTCTGTGCTGTATCACTTTGTGGCATTGCGGTGCTATTTTTTTCAGTAATTGGGGAATTACTTGTACTTGTTTCTTTCAAATGCGCCGAGGAATGGCTTGAAGGTAATGCTCGCAGTAACGCGATCTCGCCTTCGAAATCTTCAAGGGAGGTAAAGTTACGGTACACGGAGGCATAACGTAAGTAAGCGACCTCATCGAGCTCTCGGAGTGGCGCCAATATAGCCAACCCAACTTCTTGCGCTTCGATCTCTGATTGACCCGTTGAGCGAAGGGTTTCTTCAACACGTTGGGCAAGCAAAACGAGATCATCTTCATTAACTGGGCGGCCCTGACAGGCTTTGCGAACGCCTACAAGGACCTTCTCGCGGCTAAATGGCTCGGTTGCCCCAGAGCGCTTAATGATGTTGAGGAGAGCGACTTCCTGGGTAGAAAAACGTTGTCCGCATTCAGGGCACTCGCGGCGGCGGCGGATCTGTGTGCCATCTTCTACAGGGCGTGAGTCGACAACGCGCGAATCTTCAAATCGGCAAAATGGGCAAATCATTTCGGCGTGTCTCCCTTCATAACCTGAGAATTTTCTAACTTTTAGATGTATTAGGCGGACCGGCAAAACTACCCTATAAACACTACTTATGGAAGTTTTTACCGCTTTGACCCCTACATATAGTAGGAACTATAAAGCATTTCTAGAGGGTTTGCTCGTTGAATACGCATAAATAGATCTCTAGGGCGTGTCGCCGTCCGGGAAGGTGTCGCCGTCCGGGAAGGTGTCGCCGTTCGGGCAAAGAAATAGCCCCAGGCGCGCGAGCGCACTTGGGGCTATTTTTAGGGAGCTATTAGACCGTTGGGAGGAAAATTTCCACACGACGGTTGGCAGCTAGACCTGCAGCAGTCTTGCTTGCATCAAAGGGGATTACATCAGATAGACCTTGAGTGCTCAGATGTACATCTGAAATTCCCGCCTTCTTCATTGCTGTAAGTAGGTAGCTCTTAACCGTAGCCGCGCGCTTATCTGAAAGCGTCTGGTTGTTGTTCTTACCCTTTTTCACATCAGCGTGGCCATAGAGGTCAAAAGCAGTGACATTGAGGTGAGCGGAAGTCGAAGCTAACTCATTCAAGATCTTCTTTGCACCCGTTGTAAGGGCCCATGAGTCAGTAGCAAAGTTCACACGAGCAATTGGTGCACCGAGTGCAACTTTAACAGGAACCTTAATAGCAGCAGATTCTGTTCCATCGTTACCAGTCATCTTAAGCATGATTGAGTCGTTGACTCCAGCTGGCTCAGGCAAAACAATAGTTCCTAAATGATCATCTTGGTTACCTTGGTTTACACCATTAACAATTAGAGAAACACCTGTTGCATTAACTGAACGATTAAAGTTAACAACTGATGCGAATTCAAACATCAAGTTGAGTCCACTTCGCATGTGAAGTTCTTTACTTACTGTAAGAACAGATGAAGCAGATGGAAGACCTGGGTTAACAACAAATCGTGCTGGAACAATTGTTACCGCATTGTCGGCATCTGTTGCAATCACATCAACATCAACAAATCCGCTGAAGTCACGTGGTGCAGTTAGATTTAACTTGCCAGCAGTGAATGTGACCTTAACATCCTTGCTTGGTGTACCGATTGTCAGTTTGTATTTATCTCCATTTGGATCAAGTGAAGAAAATGCAAGTGACTTTGAAGTTGTAGTCCAGGCTTCTTGTTCTGTCTTGGTATCTGAAGCAAGTGAGCTAATAAGAAGTGGTGCTTTATTGGCAACAATTACTGTGACCTTATGAAGTTCCGGGCCACCTGCTGCGTTTGTCGATAAGTAAGAAAACTTAGTAGTTCCCTTGAATGTTGGCTCTTGCGTGTAGCGAAGCTCACCAGATGCATTTACGACAGTTCCAGTACCTGGTTGAACAAATGACTTAACAGTTCCAGTTGAAGGCACTACAACGTATCCTTCACCAGTCTTATATGTCTTGATATTCGAACTGTTCTTCAAGAACTTTCCATGTGTTGTTTCTTTAGAGTTTGAAGTAATTCCACTATTTACATAAATAGTTTCTTCAAACTCAACTAGAGCTGGGACCTTAGGAGCTTCTGGAACTACCGGTCCTGTTGGCGCTGGTTCTGCTGGTGCAGAAGGTGCCGTTGGCCCTGGAGGTGCTGTTGGTGTTACCGGAGTTGGATCGGTACAAACTCCGTTGACATT
>JBAXIC010000095.1:0-4061 GCA_037138575.1 Actinomycetes bacterium | reverse complement strand
TTGATGATGCCGGTAATAAGTGAGCTCAATATCAGCGCACTAATAACAATTGCCGCAGACCATGAGAGCGCCGCGGCAACTGCCACAAACAAAACTCTGCGGCTACCGCCCCTCGAGAGCAATAGCCGCAGATCAGAGGATTTCACTTATGCAGGATATGACTTACTGCATCAAGTGCGCCATGTTCCGGGTTCATAATCTGGCTCGCGCTGACGCGCTTGCGGAATACCCAGTATGTCCAGCCCTGATAAATCAGAACTAGTGGGGTCATAACCACAGCCACCACAGTCATTACCTTGAGTGTGTAATCAGTACTTGAGGCGTTGGTGATGGTGAGGTCGAACTGTGATCCAAGTGAACTTGGCATTACCCGTGGATATAGGGCGTAGAAGAGAGTGGAAACAAAGACTGCGATTGTTCCAGCTGAGAATATAAATGCCCAACCTTCGCGCCCGACCAAGTTTGCTGCCATTCCTGCCACCCATAGAAGAGCGACAATTATGGAGAGAGTCAATACACGTGCATTGATCTCTGGAAGCATCAAGTTAGTCCAGGCCAAGAATGAGACCGCTGCAACTGCAGCAACTAGACCTGAAATCTTTGCAATCGCCTGTGCGCGTACGCGGATTTCTCCGGCAGTTTTTAAGGATAGGAAGACCGCTCCATGTGTAAGGAAGACGGTAAGTGTTACTACGCCGCCCAAAAGTGCATATGGATTAAGTAGGTTGAAGAATCCGCCAGTGTATTCAAGTGAACCACTTGCCGCTTTTTCAATTGGAACACCGCGAACGATGTTAGCGAAAGCTACGCCCCACAAAAGCGCTGGGATTGCGCTACTAATCTGAATTGCAACATCCCAACGTTGACGCCATTGAGCCTTGCCATACTTGCTGCGATATTCAAATGCAACACCGCGAACAATGAGTGAAACAAGGATGAGAAATAACGGTAAATAGAAACCACTAAATAGCGTTGCATACCACTCTGGGAACGCTGCAAATGTTGCACCGCCTGCTACCAATAACCACACTTCGTTACCGTCCCAGACTGGTCCAAGAGTTGTCAGAACGGCTCGGCGATCAGCTTCATTTTTTGAAACAGCGCGAACGAGCATTCCGACTCCGAAGTCAAAGCCTTCAAGAATGAAGTATCCGACCCATAGAACTGCGATTAATAAAAACCATACTGTTTGAAATGACATGTCCATACCCCTTTCTTAATAGGCCATCACTAGTTGTTTGTCTTCGCTTCCACCAAGTTTTGGATCTGCATAATCAAGCTCTTCTGCAGGACCCATCTTGATGACTCGCAAAGTAAGTCCTACTTCGATAAATGCAAGGACTCCATACAAGAGTGTGAAGACGATCATTGTGAACAAAACTGCACCTGCAGATACAACGGCGCTTACGCCATCAGCGGTTTTGATTAGTCCAAAGACTGCCCAAGGTTGGCGAGCGGTCTCAGTAAAAATCCAGCCAAATGAGTTTGCTGCAAGTGGAATAAATGGCAATGAAACCATTGCTGGATAGAACCATTTGCCCTTAGGTGTTCCGCCTTTGCGCATCTGCCATAAGCCAAGGAGAGCAAAGAAGACACCAATAAAGCCAAAGCCCATCATCAATCTAAATGACCAGTATGCAAGTGGAATATTTGGTGTGTAGTTGCCCGCACCAAACTGCTTGTCATATTTAGCCTCTAGATCATTAACGCCTTCTACTACGCCGTTGAAATTACCGGTAGACATGAAGGAGAGAACGGATGGAAGACCGATTTGGAAAACAGATTTTGATCCATCTAAAGTGCCAAGAGTTAATAATGAAAAAGGCGCGTTAGCTGTTGAGTCGTAGAGTGCTTCAGCTGCAGCCATCTTCATTGGTTGCTGATCTGTCATCACGCGGGCAGTTAAGTCGCCTGAAACTCCAACAAGGATAAAGCTGACCACCATAGTGATTGCTCCGAGCTTGAAAGTTCCACGGGCCATTTGTAAATCTTTGCCCTTGATGATGAGAAATGCTGAGATACCAGCGATAAATGCACCTGCAGTGAATGCTGCCGATGGAATCGTGTGGAAGAAAGTTGCAAGTGCGGTCTTTTGAGTGAGTACGGTGAAGATATTAGTTAACTCCGCACGGTTCTTAGCTGCATTGTAAGTATAAGCAACTGGATGTTGCATCCAAGAGTTTGCTGCCAAGATGAAATAGGCAGAAAGCAAAGTTCCAGATGCTGCTAACCAAATCGCTGCAAGGTGAAGTTTCTTTGAAAGGCGATCCCATCCGAAGATCCACAGACCAAGGAAGGTTGATTCCATAAAGAATGCAAGCAATCCTTCCATCGCAAGAGGAGCACCAAAAATGTCACCAACAAAGCGGCTATAGGAAGACCAGTTCATTCCAAATTGGAACTCTTGAACGATTCCGGTAACTACGCCGATGGCAAAGTTAATGAGAAATAACTTGCCGAAGAATTTAGTGGCACGCAGATATTGAAGCTTGCCAGTGCGATACCAAGCAGTCTGAAGGCCTGCGACCATAAAGCCCATGCCGATCGTGATTGGTACGAATAAGAAGTGATAAACAGTTGTGATGGCGAATTGCCATCTAGCTAGATCTAAGGAGTTCATGGAACTCATTTCCCCGATTCTGAACCGCTCTACCGGTTCGTTGCCAATCTTGCTTTAGGCATGAAAAAGATTTCTTAAAAACCGCTGTGGCAGCCCTCACGCTCATATTTTTACGCTCAAATCCTTGAGGGGTACCACTACTGCCTTTGCCAATTGGCGTAGCCCCTACCGCCCGCGATACCCTTTCGCCCTGTCCTTTAAGGGCTACAAGAAATTCACTCAAAGATATAAAAGGAGTACCGCTGTGGCATCAACATGCGATATCTGTGGCAAAGGGCCCAGCTTCGGAAATAACGTTTCACACTCACAGGTAAAGACACGTCGCCGTTGGAATCCAAATATCCAGCGCGTGCGCACTTTGGTTAAGGGAACTGCCAAGCGTCAAAACGTATGTACTTCATGCCTTAAGGCTGGAAAAGTTACTCGTTAATTAATTTTTAATTGAAATGGCGCCAGGTATCTGGCGCTTTTTTCATTTCTAGGCCAATAACACCCGCGCCTTCTTTTACTATGCCAACGCATAAGCCAGGAAGATCTACACCTGTTGCAAGAAAAACGTGATCTTCTCCCCCAGCAAAAATCCATTGCCAGAGATCAACTTTTGAGGCCTCTGCAAGCTCTTGCAACTGGGCAAACTCATTATCTTTTTCGAAGGCCTTTACATCAAAAACAAATTGCACGCCAGACATCTTGGCAACTTGTTCAGCTTGAATAATTAATGCATCACTCACATCACACATCGCATGAGCACCTTTGTTTGCAAATGCAACGGCCATTGAATAATCAACAGTTGGTGCACAGAACTCATCGACTGCGTATATCTGCAGATCATTTAACTCATCGCTTTCAATACAAGCTAATCCTGCAGCCGACCAACCTGGCAATGACGATAGATAAATCGAATCCCCTGGTTGTGCACCGGCGCGAGTAATGGCTGCATCAGCCTCGCCTAAAGCCGTCATTGAAATTACCTTCACCGGCCCGCGAGTTAAATCGCCGCCGACAACCACTGCCCCACAACTACTGGCTTCATGTTTAATACCTTCGGCCAGTTCGCAAATCCACTCAATAGATTCATCACCAGTTAAGGTAACTGCTGCGACTAAATACGTTGGCGTAGCTCCCATCGCATATATATCTGCCAAATTTGCAGCCGTTATCTTTCGCCCTATTTCAAAGGCTCCCGACCATTGGCAGTTGAAGTGCGTGCCTTCAATTGCCATATCCGTTGTAATTACTGTGGTTTCACCAGTTGAAACAACTGCGGCATCATCGCCGATCCCAACTTTGACACCTCGGTGATTAGCGCTGAAGATCTCCGCGAGCACTCCAATAATCTGGGCTTCATCGAAGTTCATAGCGATAAGAGTAATCGACTAGCCAGTTGCCATATCTCTGAAGTAGCCTTTGCCCACCAACGAAAGGAAACTCTTATGTCAGT
>JBAXIC010000094.1:0-4089 GCA_037138575.1 Actinomycetes bacterium | reverse complement strand
TATGAAGTAGAGAATCTTGGTGCAACCGAGAGAAGCTCACCTTTGTGCGCTCATTGTCCTCGTGGGGATGTGCGGAGGATGCTTGATCTCTACCGTAGCTCAGTGCAAAATCCATATGAAATATGTTCATGACAATATCTTGCACTAGTTCGCTTCAACAACTAGTTCTCAAAATGGAAACGTGAAATGGCATTTACATGAATTGATAGATGCGTCACAAAGGTGATTATCGTGAATCTCGAAATATCAAGAGCGCACACTGTTAACCCGATGTTAGGTAAATATCGGGAATTCGTTACCCAACTGATCACCTGCAATGCTCAAGATGCGCGCATGATAAAACTACTTTCTTCGAAAACATTTAAGCGCACGCTCGCATTTTTAACTATCGGCTCCGTCGCTTTGGTTCTCACCAACGTTGCAGCCACACAGGCAACCGCAGCTCAGGCCTACAAATACAGCATTGCTCTCATCGGCGATATGCCTTATGACGCTAAAGGTGCTGCACAAGCACCTAATGTGATTGCGGCACTCAACGCATCAAATATTGAACTGACACTCTTTGATGGCGACACTATGAGCGGAAAAGGCGACAAGTGCACCGACGCTGCATACCCAGCTCTTAAAACTACTTTCTTCGATAGATTCTCAAAGCCAATCTTCTACTCCGTTGGTGACAATGAATGGGTTGATTGCGACCGCCCGGTTAAAGGTGCATTTGACCCATTGACTCGTTTGGCACTGGTACGTTCGAACTTCTTCCAAAAGGCCGATGGCTCCTACATCAAGCTTGGTACACCTAACCCGCGCATTGGGATTGAGCACGATCCTAAGTACCCAGAAATGCAAATGTTTACTTTCAAGGGAATCACTTACATCATCCCTCATGTTCCAGGATCTGCAAATAATTCTGCGGTCGCTACACCTACTTTCAAAACCTACAACGACACAGCCAAAGATGGCGATGATGTTGAATACAAGGCACGCGATGCAGCAAACGTTGCATGGATCAACAAGGGCTTTGCAAAGGCAGTAACAGATGGATCTGCCGGTGTAATCGTTGTCGTTCAGGCCAACATGGACTGGGAAGGTTATGCACGCGATGCAGCTGCTCCTAATAATGAGAACACAGCAGCGTTTGCAAACGTCAAGCAAGCCCTGCTGACAAACACAATCAAATTCAAGAAGCCCGTGTTGTTGCAAAACGGCGACGAGCACTGGTACCAGGTCGACATGCCAATGAATGAAACCGCTGGCAAGTTGGTTGAGAAGGACAAGGGCTCACTTGTAGAGAACTTCACACGTGTTCAGACCTTCGGTTCTGGATTCAATCATTGGGTTGAATTGATCATCGACCCACGTGCTGAAAACCTATGGACATTCAAGGTTCACCTCATCAAGGAAAACTTAGACGTCCACACAGCCGCGTAGTTAGCCTACAAAACTAGGTAAGACAAAGAGGCCCTCAGGAAACTGGGGGCCTCTTTGTACCTTAAAAGGTATTTACCTACTTCATCCCTGCGAAGAACTTCTTGAGTATCGGCCCCATACTTGCAGCCGCGGCCCACACCTTTGCCCCACCATGATCGGCCCCTGGCACCAAAGTTAAAGAACTCTTGCCATGCAAGCTCTTTAGAACTTTATTCAATTCAATGGACTCATATTTACTTACAGAACAATCCTCATCCCCGTGGAAAATGTAGAAGGCCGGCAAAGTCTTAAGAGCTTTTAGATATGGATACAAATTGGCCTTATCAAACGCAACCTGCGTCTCAGGCAGCGCTTCACTTCCAAACCACGGATTCTCGGCAACAGTTATCGTCTTACCGAAATTTGCACTGCAGGGATACTTCACGAGATTTGCCTTCATTGTTCGAAAATTGGCATTACCAAATAAATCAATAACGGCAGATACGCCAGCTGATACTTTGATATTTGGATCGGCTGGATTATCAAAGATCGTCTTTTGATCCCCGGTAGCCCCCGCCATCAGTGCTAAGTAAGCCCCAGCGGATTCACCCCATGCCGCAAATTTCTTTGGGTTATATCCGTACTTAGATGCATTGGCTCGTAAATATCGAATAGCGCTCTTCGTATCTTGACCAGCCCCAGGAAACTTAGCTTCATCGATAAGGCGGAAATCAATACCAGCAACAGCGATTCCGTTGGCGATAAGAATCTCCAAAATCTTGGCGCTATCGTCGTATTTCAGAACATCTTTATCGAAAACCATGAAGCCACCACCATGCAACCAAATAACCAACGGAGGGTTCTTCACTCCAATTGGCATATAGATATCGAGTTTCTGAGATGGAGAATCCGTTGCATACGTAATATCAGTAAAAATCTTCATCTTCGCTTTTGCTTTATCAGATAAGAAATAGTTATGAGGAAATCCTGGAGGCCAATGAGATACCGGCCCCGACTGCGCCCCCATTGAGTTCCCACCGATTGGATCGCTTGACCCAGCAGATCCATTTGATCCAGTAGAACCAGCAGAACCTGTCGGTCCACTTGGCGTTGGTTCGGGGATTGGATCTCCCTCTATCCACCATTTCTGGACTCCATTAACGAGAGTGCAAATGAATGCCTTCCCATTAAATGCACTGATGGTTTTCACGCCAAGTTCTGTTCCAGGACAGGTTCTTCCCGGGGCTGGTTGATCAGGTGGATACCCATCATCAAGGGCAGCAAAGGAATTAGGCGCAAGTAGGAATTGACCGATCAAAAGAGCAATCAAGATTGGTGATAGCAATCTGGTTAATCGCATCTATCAATCCTCAATCGAGTCCAAGGGCGGTTGCTCTTCCTTATGTGCAGACTACCTTGCCCATCTTTGGCAGTCCATGTTCAAATATTCTAGATATCGGTACATATAGGTACTTTCTGAATCAGATTTTGCAAATGAGAACCAAAGTAGTTGCCGCATTGGTGACTTTATTAACTTTGCCAGTAAGACGTCTCCGTAACTGCAATCGTTCCGTCAATAGTTTCACCGATTAATTGAGAGCCTCGACCGCTATCGGAAATGATTGAGAATGCTTCGAGAATCGGCACCGATGGATTGATTGCATACCTTTCGTAGATACCAGGTAATTCGGAATCCGGAATCGTGAATGTGCATTCGATATCCATTCCGCCCAATAAATCCACTCCGTAATCTTCCCACTGCATTTTGAGGATCCCATTTTCGATCCACGCATAATTGCTTTTCCCGTTTGCTCCCTTTATTTGTGTTTGCATGTTTTGCCTACCTTTCGTTAGAAAACTAAGGCTTACGCTCGAGTGCTTTTCTGCTCGAGCAATCCAAATTTGAATGCCACCGCTCGCAATTTCTCGAATCCATCACTCTTGCTCGCATGAATCAAAAGCCAACCAAGACCCACATAGAAAATCGCAGAGGCAATAGCACCAATCCAATCTGCCGAACCAGTGACCTGTTGTGTGTATTGCGCAGATGACTGCAAAACCATAGGTAAATCGGATAGTCCATGTAAAACAATCGGCATCCAAATTGTCCCGGTGTAAATCATTAACCCTGCACATAAGTACCCAAATGCGGCTGCACTCACTATTTGGCTTGCGGTGTAAGCACGCGATTGGCCGCCCCACACATAATTTCCCAAATGTAGAAGTCCAAAATGAACCGATGAAATCGCGGCGGCAACACCAACACCGTAATGCTCTAGTGAGCCAAAGATGAATCCACGGCTGAATATTTCCTCATCGATTCCGATCCAGAGTGTAAAGATCACCCCCTGGAATATCCGCGACATTGAATTATGCATCAAGGAGATATGCAGTAATTCGGGGGCCAGTAATAACGCCAGCACGGCGCCACCCGACGTCATTTTCTGCCGTGATATCCGAAAGCGAAAGCGCGCAAATACCCCAGGGCAGAAGATACTAATCAACATCAGCGAACTCAACGCCGATACAAAGTGGTAGCTAATCCCGATCCACATACCGTGAATCGGTAACCGATGAATCGTGATCAACCCCACTAACCACGTTGTACAAAGCGTGCCAAGAATTACAACAACCAGAGATTTCACGAGGTAGCCACGACTATTCATTGACTGCCCTCCC
>JBAXIC010000093.1:0-4109 GCA_037138575.1 Actinomycetes bacterium | reverse complement strand
TGAATTAATTTCAACATTTATTTCAGTCAATGCCCGGACTATGACTCAGCAAAGAATCTATTTGCGGGGAACCCTTGTTTCTACGCTCAAATTCGAGTAATGGCCTTTGACTGGATAAACTTGGACCGGTCTTAGACCGAAATCCGAGGGGCAATCTCTTCACTTCTGTCAGTTACTTAACGTAGGGTTAGAACATCAGGTGATGCTGATTTTGATGACCGCTACCCCCCCGGATCGGTCACAGCCTATGGAGAAATGGGAGTTCTTCATGTTTTTGCCACAAGTATCTGAGTTTGTTGAGTTTTTATCGCTCAAAGACCACACATTGGAAGAATTCCTAGCCCATATGGTCTTGCGGGCATTGGCACCTATTGATGCCACTTCAGCCTTTGTCTCTGAATTAAGTAGAGAAAACGTCGTTGCCGGTGTAGGAAGCTTTGGAATAGCACAGAAATCACAGGAGAAGTACCCACGCACATTTGACCTGAGGGATAAGTATCCGTTAACAGATGCCATTCGCAATCGAACCGTTGTATGGATAAATACATTGCCTCAGTGGCCTGATGAATATCCTGTACTGAGGGATCTTGCATATGACACAGGTGAGCGAACTTTCATTTGTTTTCCAATTGAAAAATACGGAACACCAATTGCGGTGCTTGGAATCTTCTGTAAATCTGTTGTCGAACCCGATGTTGAGATCGAGACTTATCTCAGGGCAATAGGAAATATCTTTTCACTGCAGTTATATCGTAATAGTGATTCCCCATCAGAAGAGCTAAAGCTCAATGGTAAACGAAGAGTTGAAGCGCGGATCGGTGTAAGTTCCGAGCTCTCTGAACGGCAACTTATTATTCTCAGAATGATGTCTGAAAGGCGCACAAATACAAATATTGGAGAGCTTCTTGGTTATTCAGAGTCTACGATTAGGCAAGAGACCATAAGGATATTTGCGCTTCTTAACTGTCGTGGACGTGAAGAAGCGTCAGAGATTTACCGCGATAAATTTGCACTAGATTCTCAGCTTGCCGGTTAAGAATGGGACTTTATCTCGAGCAGGTTTCTGAGTTCATTAGTTATCTTGGGAATAAAAACCACACAATAGATGAGATTCTTGCACACATGGTTTTGTGTGTTCTTAGACCACTTGATGCTACTTCAATCTTTCTTTTTGAACTTTCACCTGAAGGAACTGTAGAAAGCGTTGCGAGATCTGGTGCTAGTGCATTAGCTCGACATGCTTATCCGGATAGCTACGATCTACGAGATGCAACACCAATAAACGACTGCATCAAATCCCATAAGTCAGTCTGGATTACTACGCTGCCAAAGTGGCCCCAGGAGTACGTCTTTCTTAACTCCATCCCCTACACCGATCCTGAAAAGAGTTGGATTTGTTTTCCAATTGTAAAGGCCGGAACCCCTGTGGCTGCAATAGGAATTTTCTGCATGCCAGAGCTTTCTCCCTCAGCAGAACTTGATTCATTTCTTCGAGCTGTTGGTAGTGTCTTTTCATTGCATGTGTATAACCAGGAAACGATCAATACAGCAAGTGGAAGCACTGAGCCAATGGGCAAGCATTCACCCTCCCCCAATGCGATTCTTAAACTCAATGAGCGCCAATGGATAATTCTTAAGTTAATGAGCGAAGGTCGAACAAATTCCGGCATTAGCGAACTTTTAGGATATTCAGAGTCAACCATTAGGCAAGAAACGATAAAAATCTACGCCTATCTTCAATGTACGGGACGTGAAGAAGCATCCATAATTTATCAGCAACACGAAGCCGAGAAAACCGGAAACTAAATAAAGCTACTCAGGTTTACGGCCCTGTCTCAGAAGTCCAAAGGTAACTGCATCTTCAAGTGCCATGGCTGATGCGGCGATAACATTTTCGTGAACACCAACGGTGCTCCATTCGCCCTTGCCATCACTAGTTTCAACTAGAACACGTGTAATTGCACCTGTACCCAAACGGCCTTCAAGAATACGCACCTTGTAATCAGTGAGCTCTAGAACTTCTAGCTCTGGGTAAAGTGTTTTAAGTCCTGTGCGCAGCGCATTATCAAAAGCGTTTACCGGACCATTTCCAACTCCGGTGCATGAAATCTGTTTGCCCATTGCCGTTACTTTGACATCGGCTCGTGTGAGAATGCTTTGATCCTCAGAGCGTTCTACTGTTGTTAGCCAGTGATCGATTGTGAAGAAGGATGGACGCTTGCCAGTCATCTCTTCATGAACTAGAAGTTCAAAAGATGCGTCCGCTGCTTCAAAAGTAAATCCACGCGATTCCATATCTTTGACACGATCAACGATTCGGCCGATAAGTTCTTTGTCGCCACCTAGATCTACACCGAGTTCTTGAGACTTTAATTCAATCGATGCTCGGCCAGCCATGTCGGAAACCAACATCCGCATATCGTTGCCAACCGATGCTGGATCTTCATGTTGGTACAACGATGGATCTACTTTGATTGCACTTGCATGCAGACCAGCCTTGTGGGCAAAAGCTGAAACGCCAACGTAAGGTTGGCGCGCACTTGATGAAACATTTGTAACTTCGGCAACAGCGTGCGAGATTCTAAAAGCCTCGCGCAGTGAATCCTTAGGCAGAACTAATTGATGCTTTTTCAACTCAAGATTTGCGATGATTGTTACTAAATCAGCATTACCTGTGCGTTCGCCATATCCATTTAAAGTTCCTTGAACATGGGTGGCACCGGCGGCAACGGCTGCCATTGAGTTTGCGACTGCGCACCCTGTGTCATTGTGGCAGTGGATTCCGAGGCGTGCAGAGCTAGCAGTTAGAACGTCATGGACAACTTGTGATAATTCATCGGGCAACATTCCACCGTTTGTATCGCACAGCGCAATGACATCTGCGCCAGCTTCGGCAGCTACTCGGACAACCTCTAGCGCATAAGCACGATTGCTGCGATATCCATCAAAGAAGTGCTCGGCATCTAAAAATACTCGTTGACCTTCAGCGATTAAGTGGGATACGGAGTCACGGATCATTTCAAGGTTTTCATCAAGGGTTGTCTTGAGTGCTAAATCAACGTGGCGATCAAAAGCTTTGGCAACCAATGTAACGGCCGGTGCGCCTGAATCACGTAGAGCTCCAAGGAGTACATCATCGGCAGCTTTAACATGTGGCCTGCGCGTTGCACCAAAGGCAACAAAGGTCGCATTCTTAAGTACTAACTCTTTTTTGGCACGTGCGAAAAACTCAGTGTCCTTCGGGTTTGCTCCTGGCCAGCCGCCTTCGATAAATCCAACACCCAATTCATCTAGGTGGCGCGCAATAGCCAACTTGTCATGAACTGAAAGATTTAGTCCCTCTTGCTGCGCACCATCGCGCAACGTGGTGTCATATATATGGAATGCATCTGATACTGGCATTAGCAGACCTTGTGTACCCAATTATGTGTATCAGCTGTTGTTCCGTGCTGAATTGCTAGTAAGTGATTGCGAATTTGCATGGTGATTACACCAGGTTGACCATCACCAGTGACCCAAGTCCCCATTGCAGATTTTGCAGAACCAACGGGTGAAACAACGGCTGCAGTTCCGCAAGCAAAGATTTCAGTGATTTCACCGGATGCAACACCATCGCGCCAATCATCAACAGAGAGCATTACTTCTTCGACCTTGTAACCAAGATCTTTTGCTACAGATAAAATTGAATCGCGCGTTATTCCTGGAAGCAAAGTTCCGGTCAGCATTGGAGTAAAAACTGTTGCATCGGCGCCTTTTCCCTTTACGAAGTAAAGGTTCATGCCACCCATCTCTTCAATCCACTTGCGCTCTTTGGCATCGATCCAAACAACTTGATCGCAACCCTCTTTAGCTGCAGCTTTTTGTGCAACAAGGGAAGCTGCATAGTTTCCGCCGCATTTTGCTTCACCCGTACCACCTTGGGCCGCGCGTACATACTCGGTAGAAATCCAAACAGAGACCGCCTTTGATGGATCAAAGTAGGCACCAGCTGGTGTTGCAATAAGAATGTATGTGGCTTTATTTGACGGACGAACACCTAAACCAACTTCAGTTGCGATCATAAATGGTCGGATATATAAAGACTCCCCCACTTTATTAGGAACCCAACC
>JBAXIC010000092.1:0-4151 GCA_037138575.1 Actinomycetes bacterium | reverse complement strand
TATTTAGTTCCCATTAAAAATGCAATCCGCTTGCCCGAAAAGTTAGAAGTGGGCCAACAAATCAAAGTCGAGCTCTCCTTCGACCTTTGATCTATTTAAGGAACACAAAAGCCCCACAGAAATGAATCTGAGGGGCTTTTGTTCTGCAACTCATGCGTTTTGCAGGCCACCGACTAAGAGAAACCATAACATGAGTATCCACAGAAGATTTAGCGTTAGACCCTTTCAATAACTCATTCCTTTATATTCCCACTTGCGTACCGCTGTAGCTCAGCGGACAGAGCAGGTCACCGACTATGGCCATGGGTCGCGGGTTCAAATCCCGCCAGTGGTACGCACCATAAGTAGCCTCACGGTTAGTCGCGTGGGGCTACTTTTATGTCACTGCTGTGCGTTACATTTTCATTATGAGTATCCGATTCCGTCGAACAATGAAGATCATGCCAGGCGTGAGATTGAACTTTAATAAGAATTCTGTTGGCGTTTCTCTCGGAGTAAAAGGCGCTCACTACACAATGAATTCAAATGGACGCCGCACAGTATCGGCTGGAATCCCCGGGACAGGGCTCTACAGCGTCGAAACATTGAGCGGAGGAACGCGCACTCCGCGAAGCACTAGGGCGTCTGAGCAACCTGAACCTCATTTTGTTTCTGCTCCTCCCGGACCTGGAGTATTTGCGAGCAAAGTCGAGAAGGATCTCAATGTATTTCTCTTAGATATTTACAACGCCGATAGCCGCGATACACCAATCCAAGTCGTGGAAAAAGCTGCAGCACTTAAGGCTCTTCACCCAGCGTTGGCACCAGCCGCAGATCTGATTTCTTTCCTTCACGGTGCTACCGATGATGATTCCACAATAGATGCTATTGCCTTAGGAAATGAACTCTGGATTAATCGAGCCACCCTATTTAACGATCCACTTGTTGAGAAATATTTCGCTGGAATCACACCAGCCGTCCAAATCACTCGTGGAATTTCGACCAATGGAATTTATGATGCACAGACACTTGGCTTTATTTATGCCGAAGTCCTTCAAAGCAGTGGGAAATACGAGGATGCATTAGCGGTATTAGAAGAAATGATTCCGAATCAAATGGTTGCAATTTCAATCGCCGATATCGAACTTACAAACAAAGAATATGACCAAGCAATCGAGACTACCGAAGACATTGAAAACGAAGATGACGCCACGGCTATGTTGTTAGTGATGCGAGGTATTGCCTTCCGCGAAAAATTACTCAACGATGCCGCCGCTGAATGCTTTAAACGAGCCCTATCGCACAAATCTCGCAGCGAGGGTTTACTACATCGAGCACTCTTTGAACGTGCCGAGACTTATTCTCGAATGGGCAAAAAGGCGATGGCCATTAAAGATTTGGAAAAGATTCTTGTCGATGAGCCTCAATACCCGGAGGTCGAGGAGAAACTGGCTGAGATAAAAAAGTAACGCTATTTACACTCGGCTAATCGAGCTTTAACGAGGGCCAGAATCAACTTGGGATCGACATCCCAATCATTGGGTACGCCAATAGTTTTCTTGAGCACATGTAAATCTTGCATTTTTGGTGCAAAGGCGGCAATTACATCGGCGCTCCACGGCGACATCAAAATCCGTTTGCTCGAAGCAGTGGCTCCAAAAATATAGTTCTCATTGATTCGAACCATTGGTTGATTCCACGCAATCACAAGCTCGGCCTTGGGATACTTGGCAGTGATCACCTTAAAAATCGCCCGCATGGTCTTGGCTTGTGCTGGATCAATAGTTTTGTAATAGGCCGTTGGCGTATCAAATCTTCGGGCAGAGGTCGACCCCCGTGAATACATCACCAAGGCATTGGCATGCGCCTGGGAAAAACCATGGTTCTCACGCAGGTATGCAATCTGCTCAGGGTATTTGCGCCCCTCTAATTCCTTCATCACTGAAAACCAATAGGACATCTTCTGTCCGTACTTCTTTTCAATCAGCGGAAAATAAGCCTCGCGCGAAGGATCCTTAATTGCCATTTGCATAGAGTAACCAAGAAAATCCCAACTCTCATGGCACCATAGGTTCATGACAAAAGAGATTAACGCCGCATCTATTCGCCGCTACAACATCATTGCTGGAGTTTTCCACCTAGCCCAAATGCTCGTGGTCTTAGCCCTTGCCAATGATTTCTCACTTCCCATCGTGGCCCGCTATATGTCTGGCCCACCCGGAAGCACCTTTGCCGAACCAATCACTCTGCTGAACACCCCAGTTGGTTTAGCCGTGGCAATCTTTCTTGGCCTTTCTGCTTTCTTCCATTTTCTAGTTGCATCTCCACAGTTCTTTTCTCGCTATAGCACCGACTTAGCCGCGCAACGCAACTATTTCCGCTGGGTTGAATACAGCATTAGTTCATCAGTAATGATCGTGCTGATCGCACAGATCTGCGGAATCACCGATGTTGCAGCGATCATTGCCATCTTTGGTGTCAACGCTTCAATGATTTTATTTGGTTGGCTACAAGAAAAATATGAACAACCTGGAAATGGCGGATGGCTTCCATTTATCTTTGGTTGCATCGCAGGGATCGTGCCCTGGCTTGGTCTTGTTTTCTATATCTTTGCAATCGGCGGACCAGGCAACACGAAAGCACCAGCTTTCGTCTATGGAATCGTGATCTCGCTCTTCCTTCTTTTTAATACTTTTGCCGTTGTTCAGTATCTGCAATATAAAAAGGTTGGAAAGTGGAGTGATTACATTAGGGGAGAGAAGACCTACATCACGCTTTCCTTGATCGCTAAATCTGCCCTTGCCTGGCAGATCTTTGCTTCAACGCTAGTTTCCTAATCCACACCTTGTACCAATCATTGTACAAGGTGCTACGCTTGCTCCAAATAAGGAGCTCCCATGATCATCTCTGCATCCCAGGCACGTGCCAAGCTTTTTCCTTTAATCGAACAGGTTAATCAGGACCAAGCTCCGATCACTATTACTTCTAATAACGGTAATGCGGTTCTGGTCTCTGAAAGTGAATGGGAATCAATGCTTGAGACCGCCTTTATTTTGCGTACCGCTTCTAACCGAGCACATATTGAGAAATCGATGGCGTCGCTAGAACGTGGAGAAGGCATCAAGATCACTCACAAAAAGGGTCAAACATTGGCGCAGCTTCTTGAAATTGCCGGAGTTACATCAGCGCCATCCAAACCGGCGAAGAAGAGTGTCAAAGCGAAAACAGCGTCCAAGAATCGCTCAGCCCGTTAATGGCTGCAGCAAAGAAACCAACTGCACTAATTCTCTCGCCAGAAGCTGTTGAAGATCTTAAATTCTGGGTTCGTAATAACCCTGCCGCGGTTGCACGAATCACCAAGTTGCTCGATGCAATCCTCGCCGATCCATTTACCGGTATCGGCAAACCCAAGCCGCTTAAATACAGCCTAGAAGGTGCGTGGTCGCGCCGCATAGATTCAGAACATCGCATTATTTATGAAGTTGTGGGGCAGACGGTAAAAATTATCGCGCTTCGAGGTCATTACGTTTAACTCTCATAGGGCACACGCGATCTGCATTTCAGCGTCAAAGAATGAATTGAGCAAAGCCACTGTTTCCGATGGCAGCCCGCATTAAAGATTGTTAGCGTTTGCCCATGGAAATCTCGCGCCGCAACCTCTTTAAGGCTTTGGGTGTAGTTGGCGCAGTTGGTGTTTCAGCAAAGTTAGCCACGACAACATTTTCAACTAATGCAACGACCCAGGTAAAAAATATCGTCAGGGCGCTGCCTAAACCCTTTAAATCTTTAGGTGCTCCACCCGTTGATCCAGCTTTAGACACACCGGGGCTTTCACCATTATTTACACCGACTAAAGATTTCTTTCGCATCGATACTAATTTTAAAGTTCCAGTAGTTGATGTGGATACCTGGAAGTTAGAGATAGTCGGTTTGGTATCCAAACCAATCTCACTTACTTATGATCAATTAATATCTCGCCCGACTTTTGAACTCGACGACACGATCGCCTGTGTTTCAAATGAAGTAGGTGGCACGTTAATTGGCAATGCTCGCTGGCTAGGCATACGCCTAGATGATTTGATTAATGAGGCTGTCCCTGGTGCAAATGCCGATCAGGTGATGGGTTATTCAGTCGATGGATTTACTGCAGGGTTTCCGTTGGCAGCCCTTGA
>JBAXIC010000091.1:0-4278 GCA_037138575.1 Actinomycetes bacterium | reverse complement strand
TGGATTGGTTGGATTTCCCCGTTATGGCACGCAACTGAGTTAGGTCGCCATTTAACTTATGGTCACGTAGTTTCACCAACGATGGTCTGGGTGCACTTTATATTTCTTGGCACCATGCTTGTAGTTGGACTCTTTCTCTCAGCCAGAATATTCACGAAACGGTTGGGTAAGTAAATGTTTATTCCTATGGCTGTAGCAATCGCCGAAGCTCGCGTGGGTAAGCGCGGAGAGCGCGTTTACTCCGGTCGTGTTCCCCAGTTACTAGAGCGCGGATTCATCGCGTTCAAATCTTCGACTTACATGATTGTCATCTCGGGCTTTTTGGAGCCAGTCCTGTATTTACTCTCATTCGGATACGGCATTGGAAAACTCTTACCAACGATTTCAGTTGGTGGAGAAACCATTAAATATGCCGCTTTTATCGCCCCTGCCTTGTTGGCAACTAGTGCCATGAATGGCGCAATATACGACTCCACAATGAATGTATTTTTTAAACTTAATCACGATCGTATTTATCACGGCATGCTGGCAACATCTATGGGACCTCTCGACGTGGCACTTGGTGAAATAGGTTGGGCCTTACTACGAGGTTTTGCCTACGCATGCACCTTTATGGCTGTAATTGCACCGCTCGGATTAGTTGTTAGTGCATGGGGATTATTGGCAATACCGGCTGCAGTTTTAATTGCTTTTGGTTTTGCATCATGTGGCATGGCAGTTACTTCTTATATGAAATCTTTTCAACAATTAGAAATTGTTAATATGTTTTTATTGCCCATGTTTCTATTTTCGGGCTCTTTCTTCCCACTGAGCGTCTTCCCTGAATGGCTCCAGTTCACAGTAAATCTTTTTCCATTGACGCATGCAATTAATTTGGTGCGCGGGCTTTGTTTAGGCCATATAAATATAGCTTTGGTCGGCCATGCCTTTTATTTTGTAGTAATGATCGTTATTGGACTTTTTTTCACAACAAAACGATTAAACGCACTTTTTATGAAATAAAATCCGTTTTTCCCGCATGACACACCCGGCTTTTTTAGGGGTTGCTTTTAAAAAACGGCATGAGATACTTAACCCTTAGTTCAAACGGACTAAAAACCGAACCGGGAGAGTACTTCTCAAACGAGTTTCAAAAGCTGAAACCTTTGCCGTACATGTTTTACAAATGCTTACACAAACTAATCACAGAGAAACTTTTAGATTCGTACCGTCCACATCCACTCCAGTCTCACCTGAGCGAGTAGCCGAACTCCTTAAATCTGAGTGGGAGTTATTCACCAAGCAGACCGGAAAGAGCGCCGAAGAAAGCAAGCGCTCTTTTAAGTCCTTGCCACTGGGCGTAACTTCAAGCTTCCAGCACTGGGACCCCTATCCAATCTCGATTGTCAGCGCTAACGGCGCCTGGATGACCGATGTTGATGGCCGCCAGCTTCTAGATCTATCCATGGGCTTTGGCGCAATGCTCGCCGGCCACCTCAACCCAGTAATCGTGGAGGAAGTTAAGAAAGCACTTGAAAGCGGAACACTGTTTGTTACGCCATCTCCGATTTCAACTGATGCTGCAGAGCGCATCTGCCGCCGCTTCGGCATTGATCAGGTTCGCTTCACTAATAGTGGAACTGAATCAACAATGTATGCAGTGCGCACCGCACGTGCTGCCACTGATAAAAATGCAATTGTAAAAATTGAGGGCGGTTACCACGGTAGCTATGACCCATTTGTGGTTTCGAGTAAGCCACCTATCGACAAGATCGGTGATGCGTGCGATCCAATTGCTCACGTTCCGGCAGGAATTGTTCCGGGAGAAATCTATGTTGTTTCTTATAACGACGCTGATGCCCTAGAACGTATATTTGTAAAGCACGCCGACACAATTGCTTGCTTCATTATCGAACCAGTTCTTGAAAATCTTGGAATTGTTTTGCCGGATGAAGGTTATTTAGAGCGCGTTCGCGAACTGTGCGATCAATACAACGTCGTCCTAATCTTTGATGAAGTGAAAACTGGATTAACTGCTGGACATCAAGGCGCTGCACAGCGTTTAGGTGTTACACCTGATCTAATTACGCTAGCTAAATCAATTGGTGGCGGACTTACATTGGCTGCCTTTGGTGGCAAGAAGAAGTACATGGATTTTGTTACTAATGGAAAAATGGCCCACTTCGGTACATTCAACGGTAACCCACTTGCAATGGCTGGTGTTCGTGCAGCCGACATTATCTTTACCGAAGAATCACTTGCAAAGGCTGAAGCTTTTAATCAGCAGGCGTTAGATCGCATCAATGCAATTATCGAGGAGTACCACCTTCCTGCGCACACAGTTGGTTTTGGCGTAAAAGGCTGTATTACTTGGTCAACAGAGCCTGTTCGTAACTACCGTGATTACAAAGCTACAGATTTTGCTGTCGCTGAACTTTCATGGTTGTACTCACTTAACCGCGGAATCATCACTCCCCCAGGATTAGATGAGCAATGGTTAATATCTTTGGCCCACGGCCAAAAGGAAGTTGATATTTTGGTGGAGGATTTTGAATCCTTTGCTAAAGCCCTACGCGCTTAAAACAACTAAGAAAGAAGAAAATGACAACGGAGTCAGCTCTTCAAACCGCTCGGACGCAGTTACGCCGAGCCGTTGAACTACTAGAACTTACCGAAAATGACTGGCAAACCCTTTCTACTCCCCGTCGTATCCTCGAAGTAGCAGTTCCACTTCGCCGCGATGATGGCAATGTTGAGATGTATAAGGGTTTCCGAGTTCAATACTCAACAACACGTGGTCCTTCAAAGGGCGGCGTTCGCTTTCATCCAGATATCGATATGGATGAAACCGTGGCCCTTGCAATGTTAATGACATGGAAATGTGCACTTACTAACTTGCCTTATGGTGGCGCAAAAGGTGGCATCGCTGTTGATGCGCAGTCTCTTTCACTAGCCGAAAATGAGCGGTTAACACGTCGTTATACATCAGAGATTTTGCCAATCATCGGACCAGAGCGAGATATTCCAGCACCAGATGTTGGAACTGATGAGCGCAACATGGCATGGATGATGGATACGTACTCTGTTAACGCAGGTTTTTCTGTTCCAGGAGTTGTTACAGGTAAACCAATTGTTTTAGGTGGCTCTCTGGGGCGTACCTCTGCAACTGGTGATGGTGTCGCAATATCTACTATCGAAGCGTTGCGTGTGAAAGGTATCGATCGCGCTGGTGCAACTGTTGCAATTCAGGGTTTTGGAAAAGTGGGTTATTGGGCAGCAATAGCACTTGAAAACCTTGGCCTTAAAGTCGTTGCCGTAAGCGATGTACATGGCGCAGTTAAAGGCTTTTCTTCAGTAACAGAACTATGGAACTACTTTTTGGCTAATGGCAATCTCAATATGCCAGGCACCGATAAATTAACTCAAGAAGAGCTTTTGCATTTGGATGTTGATGTTTTGATTCCCGCTGCACTGGCTGATTCCATCACCGAAAAAACCGCAAATGGTATTAAAGCCAAAATAATTGTTGAGGGCGCTAACGCACCAACCACTCCTGGTGGAGATCAGATTCTCAATGAGAAGCGGACACTAGTTGTTCCAGATATCTTGGCTAACTCAGGTGGTGTAATTGTTTCTTACTTTGAATGGGTTCAGGATAAGCAAAATTACTTCTGGAGCGCTGACGAAGTAAAGCAAAACCTCAATGACATTATGATGAAATCTTTCCGCGAAGTTGAGCACATGGCCACTGATAAAAAGGTTTCATGGCGCGAAGCCGCTCACATGATTGGTGTTGCCCGTGTTGCCGAAGCCCACAGATTACGCGGTTTATACCCGTAAGAGATTTAGGGCTATTTCAACGCCTGCAACCATTTGTCGCAGTGGCATAGTTTGCAACCCGGCAAACTCAATTCGCTGTTCATCCATTAATGGAACATGCATAAAACCACTCGGAACTCCGCTGGCCTTTAAGTAATCCTGCATTGAGTAAAAAAGATGATTGCAAACAAATGTCCCAGCGGTTAATGAAATTGATGCAGGAATACCCGCTGCCTTCATTGCCATAACCATTTCTTCTATTGGAAGTGTTGAAAAATAGCCGTCTGGCCCACCATCAACAATTGACTGCAACTTTGGCATATTTCCCGAATTATCAGCGATGCGTGCGTCATCAAAATTGATGGCAATCCGTTCGGGGGTTAGTTCACTCCGGCCTTCAGCCTGCCCCAAACAAAGTACGGCCGTAGGTTTATGAAGATCGATGAGCTGCCGCAATTGCGCGCTGGCCACTCCAAAAAC
>JBAXIC010000090.1:0-4287 GCA_037138575.1 Actinomycetes bacterium | reverse complement strand
CCGATGAAGCGAAGGGTTTGGTTGCTGACCTTAACAATTCACCAGCTAAAGACGCCCTAGTCAGCTTGTGCGACGCGATTATCACTAGGACTTCCTGATCTAATTAGATCGGTTCCTAGCGCAATAAGTGCGACCCAGATTGTCAGAAATCCAACCCAACGGCCAATAGGCATCGCTTCATGTCGCACGACTACTCCGATAAGAAACTGAATCGTCGGTGTGATGTATTGAAGTAACCCAATGATGGTGAACGGCAATCTATTTGTTGAGCCATTAAACATCAATAATGGAATTGCAGTGACGGCCCCGGCCAAAATTAATAGAGTTGTTAATGAAGCGCTATGCCCAAATTGCCCAGTGCCATTTGTGCCCATCCATACTAAATATCCTCCGTATGGAATAAAGGAAATAATTGTTTCAACCGTTAGTCCCTCAAGCGCGCCAAGTCCGAGTTGTTTCTTTACCAACCCATAACTTCCCCAGGACGTCGCTAAAGCAAGTGCAATCCAAGGAGGTCGACCATAATCGACCGTCAAAATAATGACTCCAAGGGCAGCAACAATGACCGAAAACCATTGTAATTTACGCATTTTCTCTTTAAGAAGCAGTACGCCAAATGCAATGATTATTAGGGGGTTGATGTAATAACCGAGCGCACATTCGACCACATGGCCATGATTAACGCCCCAGATATATACAAGCCAATTCACTGATATGAGCGCGGTTGAGAGAAGCAGACGCTTCATTACGTGAGGATTCTTCAAAAGTAAGAGAGTTGGTCGCAGTTTCTTTGTTGCTGCCAGAAGTGCGATACAGAAAATCAGAGACCAGACTGCTCGGTGCGCAACAATTTCGATTGAGTTGGCTGGTTTAAGCAGTGGCCAATAGAGCGGGAAAAGACCCCACGTTGCATATGCAGAAACTCCGAGCGTCAGGCCAACTTTGTAATTGCGTTCGTTGCTAATGTCTTGGCCTATCTAAAGTTAGTAAATTGAACAGCGAACTCCCAAGGAGCTCCCTTAACTTGTGCCATTGCTTCTTGAAGATCGTCCCGACTCTTACTTATTACTCGAAGTTCATCGCCCTGAATTTGTGTCTTGAGGGATTTGGGACCTTCTTCTTTTAAGAATTTTGCAATCTTCTTGGCATTCTCTGTAGAGAGACCTTCTTTGAGTTCGCATGATATTTTATAAATCTTGCCGCTCAATTGAGGTTCCTTTGGATCAAGATGCTTTAAGGAGACTCCCCGTTTAATCAGCTTCTCTTTGAAAACGTCCAGCACGGCTTTTGCGCGCTCTTCGCTCTCTGCCTCAATATTTACCTTTTCGGCGGTCTTCTCAATTTTGGCACCAGTGTTCTTAAAATCAAAACGGGTTGCAATTTCACGATCGGTTTGGTTGAAAGCGTTGTCCACTTCCATGTGATCGATTTTGGATACGATATCGAAACTTGAATCAGCCATTGGTCTACTTTATCTCCATTATCTCGACGAGAAACTCTTGAACCTTTTCAGGGGATGGGTATGAAGCCTGAGTTCCAAGGCGCGTAACGCTATCGCTTGCGCATAAGCAACCCAGTTGAAGGGCTTGTTTGTCTGTTAATCCAAGCGCAAGACCCACAGAAAAAGCGCCAACCAGAGAGTCTCCAGCTCCAGTGGTATCGATTGCCTTCACTTTTGGAGCGCTCACACGCACAACTTTTCCGTCGAGTGTTGTAAATGCCGCCCCAGCTTCGCCCAAAGTCACTGCAAAACGTGTTGTGAGCCCGCTTGCCAGCTCCGCGATGATCTCATCAGACGTTGGAGATTTGCCTTCAGGGTGAATAGATGCGAATTCGGTCTCATTCGGCATAATCCAATCACTAACTTCCAAAAGCTCTTTAGAAATTGGAGCATATGGCGCGGGATTGAGAATCGTGGGGATTCCCAATTTCCGTGCAGCTCGGAATGCCGCCGCCGTAACATTTTGAGGAATCTCTAATTGCCCTACTACGACAGAAATATCCTTTAAAGTCTCAATGGCAGATTGAGCCTGTCCCTCTGTCATCAGATTATTTGCCCCAGGAACAATTAAAATTCGGTTTGTTCCATCTGGTTCGACCCAAATTGGAGCTACGCCGCTTGGTCCAGGTGCTCGGTGAACAAAATCGACATTTATTTCCTGAGATGTGAAATTTTCAAGGTAACTATCGCCGAATACATCCTCGCCGACAGTATTTACCATTGATACGTCCACACCAAATCGCTTAGCCATAACGGCTTGGTTGGCACCCTTTCCGCCAAATCCCATTACAAAGCTATCTGCGAGGAGAGTTTCGCCACCTTGTGGAATCTTTTTTGCGTAGGTCACCATGTCGGTCATGGTGCTGCCTACAACAACAATATGGGCGCTTTGTGCCAAGTTTATAAACTCCTAACAATTTCGTTATCAAGTTATTACAAATAATCTCTAGACGGGAATCTACTCCTGGGTTAGGCTCTCTGCAATCGTCCCCCCTTGGCTCCCCTGGCCAAAGTGGGCGGTATTCACGAACTTTCCATTTTTCAATGGAGACATAGAGTGATCACTCTAAACATAAGGAGAATAACCGAATGCAGAAAAAGAATCTGGGACGCGCATTGGCTGGAGCAGTAGCTGCAAGCCTTGCACTCTCTGCAGTAACACTAACTGGCTCAGCTGCATCAGCTGCACCTAAGAAGATTGTTGGTATTGCCTTCGATCTTGGTGGAAAAGAGCAGCCTGGCTTTAACCAGTTGGCATACATTGGCTTTAAAACTTTCCTCAAGAAGCATCCTGGTTGGACAGAAAAAGATCTACAGGGAAATGCTGCAGATACAGATGCGTCACGCGCACAGCGCTTGAAGCTTCTGATCGCTGCTGGTGCAAACCCAGTAGTCGTTGTCGGCTATTCATATGAAAACGCTCTAAAGACAGTTGCAAAGGCAAACCCAAAGGTTAAGTTCGCAATTGTTGATGACAACATTGCAGGGGCAAAGAACGTTGAAGGTCTTCTATTCAAAGCAGAACAAGGTTCATACCTTGTTGGTGCAGCAGCAGCTCTAACATCTAAGACAAAGAGCGTTGGCTTCATCGGCGGAGTAAACATTCCTTTGATCCAAGCTTTCGAAGCTGGATTCAAAGCTGGTGTTGCAAAGATCGATTCAACAATCAAGTACCAATCAGCTTATGCATCTAACCCACCTGATTTCAGTGGATTCAACGCCCCAGATAAGGGTCACGAGTCAGCTCTAGGTATGTTCCAGAACGGCGCAGATGTTGTTTACTCAGCAGCTGGCTCGACTGGTCAAGGCGCACATAAGGCAGCATTTGAGCAGAAGAAGTGGTCAATCGGCGTAGATGCTGACGAAGCTCTTTATGCTTCAAACGCTCCATATAAGTCAGCAATTTTGACTTCTGCACTGAAGAACGTTGACGTCGGTGTCGCTTCATTCTTGAGCGATGTTGTTGCTAACAAGTTCAAGCCAGATGCACACCTATTCGATGCAACAAATGGCGGAGTTGGTTTCACAACAACAGGAAACTACCTCCCAGCAGATGTTGTTGCAAAGGTAAAGGCTCTTCTCAAGCAGATCGCTTCAGGAGCCATCGTTGTACCAACAGATCCAACAACTGTAGCCCTTCCACAGGGTTAATAAGTTTGATCTAGTTAGAAGTAGTGGTGGCTTTCGAGTGTGACTCGAAAGCCACCACGCTTTATTTCTCTTACAACGAAGAAAGGGATGCTCAACTTGAATTTAGCAATTGAATTAAAAGGTATAGAAAAGAATTACCCCGGTGTTGTTGCCAACCACGATGTTGATATTTCCATCGAAAAAGGACACATCCACGCGATCATTGGTGAAAATGGCGCTGGTAAATCTACTCTTATGAAAATTTTGTACGGCATGGTGAAGCCTGATGCAGGCACAATTTCGATTTATGGTTCAACCGCAACGATTAAGTCACCACAGGATTCCATAGCTCTTGGAATCGGAATGGTTCACCAACACTTCATGCTTGCCGATAACGCAACCGTTCTTGAGAACATTGTTTTGGGAAGTGAGCCGATAAAAGCAAAGGTCGTAGTGGACTATGCGAAGGCTCGCAACCAACTTCAGGAGATTATTGATACCTATGGATTAGACATTAACCCAGACGAGCTTGTTGCAGACTTAGGAGTTGGCGGACGTCAACGTGTGGAGATTGCAAAGGTTCTCTTTCGAGGTGCAAAGATTTTGATTCTTGACGAGCCAACTGCGGTTCTCGTGCCGCAAGAAGTTGATGACCT
>JBAXIC010000089.1:0-4320 GCA_037138575.1 Actinomycetes bacterium | reverse complement strand
AGCACATGGGCCTTTGAAGCCCAGGGTCCAGGATCGATACCTGGTGGCGGAGCGACAAGCGAAGCCGAAATAAAAGGCGGAGCCACCGATAGTATTCACTCGTGACCGTACAAACCGTGATCGTCCTCGCTGCTGGCGAAGGAACACGGATGAAATCGGCAAAAGCCAAAGTTCTTCATAGCGTTGCAGGACGTTCTTTACTTGGACATGTTCTACACGCTGTAGATCACCTCAATGCACAAGAAGTTCGAATCGTTGTTGGATCCGGGCGCGAATCAGTCGAGGCTCATATCTTCCAAATTGCCCCACAAGCAACAACGGTATTTCAGGAGCATCGCGGTGGCACTGGCCATGCTGCGCAGTTAGCGCTCGCAGGCACAACGGCGCAAGGCACTATTTTAGTTTTAGCAGGAGATACACCGATGCTCACCGGCGAATCACTAGCCTCATTTATCGCCGCGCATAATTTAGGAAATTTTGCGGCATCTGTTCTTACCGCCGAACACCCAGATCCAACTGGATACGGCCGAATTATTCGTGATGATTCTGATGAGCTTTTAAAGATTATTGAAGAAAAAGATGCCGACGAGGATCAAAAATTAATCTTTGAAATCAACTCAGGTGTTTATGCATTTGATGGCGCTGCTCTTACTGCAGCGATTGGCAAACTTAATAATGCAAATGCACAAGGCGAACTTTACTTAACCGATGTCATTGGAATCCTGAAAAACGAAGGCGCATCAGTTGCCGCAATCATGATCGATGATTTCACTGAAATTCTTGGTGTTAATGATCGAGTTCAACTAGCCGAGTCTGCTGCGCTTTTACGTGATCGAATTAATGAGCATTGGATGCGCGCCGGTGTCACGATTATCGACCCAACAACTACATGGATAGATGCAACGGCATCGATTTCAAATGACGTAACAATTCATCCTGGTAGTGCGATCTATGGGACCACCTCAATTGCATCTGGCGCAGTTGTTGGCCCACGTACAACGCTTACAAACTGCCAAGTAAAAGAGGGTGCATCGGTTCTTGAATCGATAGCCATTGACACTGTTATTGGCGAGGGATCAACCGTTGGCCCATTTACGTATCTACGGACCGGAACCGTCTTGGGTGATTTAACTAAGGCTGGCGCATTTGTAGAGATGAAAAATGCCACAGTCGGAACTGGTTCAAAAGTTCCACATCTTTCATATGTTGGCGATGCCACTATCGGTGAAGGCAGCAATATTGGCGCCGCAACTATCTTTGTTAACTATGACGGCGTTGATAAGCATCACACCACTATCGGAGATCATGTACGAATTGGCAGCGACACAATGTTGGTTGCACCACTTAATGTGGGAGATGGTGCATATACAGCAGCAGGCTCTGTAATTACTGAAGATGTTCCCGCCGGCGCGATTGGTGTTGGCCGAGCTAAGCAAAAAAATGTATTAGGTTGGGTCATGCGTAAGCGTGCAGGAAGTAAATCAGCACAAGCAGCCGAAGCTACAGAAGGGCAGTAAATATGAGCGAGATCCGTTTATCTTCTGAAAAGAGATTACGTCTTTTTGCAGGCCGCGGATTTCCCGAACTAGCCGATGAAGTGGCATCAGAGCTCGGCATTCCTTTGACACCAACATCTGCTTACGACTTTGCTAACGGCGAAATCTTTGTTCGCTTTGAAGAATCTGTTCGTGGTTGTGATGCCTTCGTTATTCAAAGCCACACAACTCCGGTTAACAAGCAGATCATGGAACAACTCATCATGGTCGATGCACTTAAGCGTGCATCTGCAAAGCGCATTACCGTTGTTGCACCCTTTTATGGATATGCACGCCAAGATAAAAAGAGTCGCGGACGCGAACCAATCACAGCGCGCCTCATGGCTGATCTTTTCAAGACCGCTGGTGCCGATCGTTTGATGTGCGTGGATTTACACACGTCACAAATTCAAGGCTTCTTTGATGGACCAGTCGATCATTTATTTGCACTACCAATGCTTGCTAATTACGTTGGAAGCAAAGTTGATCGCTCCCGTTTAACAATCGTTTCACCAGACTCTGGTCGAGTCCGTGTTGCCGAGCGTTGGTCTGACCTACTTGGCGGATGCCCAATCGCATTTATCCATAAGACGCGCGATCCACGAATTCCAAATGAATCTACAACGGGCCGCGTTGTTGGTGACGTACAAGGTCAAACATGCGTTGTTATCGATGACATGATTGATACAGCCGGAACAATTACTAAAGCCGTTGAAGCATTATTTGATGCAGGTGCCGCCGATGTAATTATCGCTGCAACACATGCCGTACTTTCTGGTCCAGCTGTCGATCGATTGAAATCATCTCGTGCATCCGAAGTTGTTGTCACTAATACTCTTCCAATCTCTGAGGATCAAAAGTTCGATAATTTAACGGTCCTTTCGATTGCCCCTCTTCTTGCCCGCGCTATCCGCGAGGTATTCGAAGACGGATCGGTCACAAGCCTCTTCGACGGCCACTCTTAAGGGTTTATTCAAATCCTGACGTAAGTAGAGCGTAGTGAACGTAAAAGCGAAGCAGTGAACGAGCTCGCTTACTAAGGATTTGCCTTAATCGCAGCCGTTCTTATAACCTTGCGACCGTTCCGGCGAGGGTAAGAATTTACTTCCGTAATCGACGGTGTGGGTTAGTAATCCTGCTGGGACTTTTGTGAAGCAACCGAAAGATTCCTAGAGGAGATTAAAATGGCAGAAATCAGCATCAATGGCGTTCGTCGTACCGAATTTGGTAAGGGCGCATCACGTCGTGCACGTCGCGATGGCTTGGTTCCTGCCGTTATCTACGGTCACGGTGAAAAGCCACAGCACATCACTCTTCCAGCGCGCGAACTTGGCGTTGCACTAAAGCAATCAAACGTATTGCTCGACATCACAATCGATGGAAAGTCCGAACTCACACTTCCAAAGGCGATTGTTCGCGATCCACTTAAGCAGATTCTTGAGCACATCGACCTCGTACTTGTTCGCCGCGGCGAAAAGGTTGTTGTATCAGTTCCTGTTCACGCAATCGGAGAGCACGATCGTGATGGAATTCTTGAGCACGTTAACAACACAATTGAAGTTCGCGTTGATGCATCAGCTATCCCTAACTTCCTAGAGGTAGATATCCAGGGCATGCACTCAGGTGAGTCTCGTTACGCATCAGATGTGAAGCTTCCTGCAGGCACCGAACTTGAATCTGATCCAAAGACAATCGTTGTTCACTTGTCAGAAAAGGCAACTGCTTCAACAGATGATGCAGCAGCAGCTCCAGCAGCCACAGAGGCCGCAGCAGCACCAGCAACAGAGGCTTAACCCTTACTCTTATCGTTATGACGTGGTTGGTAGTGGGCCTGGGAAATCCAGGCGATAAATACGCTGCCACCCGTCACAACGTAGGGCAAATGGTGATCGATGAATTAGTCCGGCGCCATAACGTTAAATTATCTTCACATAAATCCCGTACTCATATTGCAGCCTTTAAGTTAGGCGTTGGCGTTGATGCACATCCAGTAATTGTTGCTAAGTCACAATCATTTATGAATGAAACTGGCGGACCAATTAAAGCTCTAGCAAATTTCTATTCTGTCGAACCACAAAAAATAATTGCATTGCATGACGAACTTGATATTCCATTTTCTGCAATCCGTACAAAGATTGCCGGTGGCGATAATGGCCACAATGGATTGAAATCAATGACATCAGCATTTGGCACCGCAGAGTATTACCGTGTACGTCTTGGCATTGGTCGCCCAATGGGTGAGCAAGAACCGGCTGATTTTGTATTAAAAGCCTTTTCAAAGGTTGAGCAAAAAGATCTTGGTGAATTTATAGTGCGTGGAGCTGATGTTGTTGAGTCTTTGATTACTGAAGGTTTAGAGCGTACACAAAGCCGTTTTAACTCTTAAGAATCAACCTGTATTTCGTAGGCCTGCTGCAACACCGTTAATAGTTAAAAGAAGCGCTCGGCGCAGAATCGGGTCGGCAGATTCGCCAGCATCACGGACACGCTTCAGTAGGTTGATTTGCAACAAGTGGATCGGTGAAAGATAAGCATCTCGGACCTGCAATGTACGGGCCAAGATCTCCTGATCACCAAGGACTGACTTCTTGCCAGTAAGGGTCAGGATTTCAGCAACAGTTAAATCAAACTCTGCCTGGATCTGGTCTAGGAAATGGTGCAGTTCCTTCGGAACAAGCGTTTCAACATATCGGCGAGCAAGAACCAAATCAGTCTTAGCTAATGTCATTTCAACGTTACTAATAAAGGTATGGAAGAAGTGCCATTCATTCAGCATGGTCTTTAA
>JBAXIC010000088.1:0-4324 GCA_037138575.1 Actinomycetes bacterium | reverse complement strand
CTGTTGAATCATTTGATGAAGCCGTCTTCACAGATGGTCTGATGTTTGATGGTTCGTCAATTCGTGGTTTCCAGTCAATCCACGAATCAGATATGAAACTGCTGCCAGTTCCAGAATCTGCATACGTTGATCCATATCGCAAAGAGAAGACTCTGATCATCATCTTCTCCGTCCATAATCCAGTCGATAACTCTCCTTACAGCCGCGACCCACGTGGAGTTGTTGCTAAGGCCGTTGACTTCATGCGCGCACAAGGAATCGCTGATACTGCATTCTTTGCACCCGAAGCAGAGTTTTATGTTTTCGATCGCGTTCGCTTTAAGACTGATATCAACACTGCTTACCATGAGATTGAATCTTATGAAGGTGCATGGAATACAGGAATTAAAGAAGATGCAGATGGAACTCCAAACCGCGGATACCGTACTCGCGTAAAGGGCGGATATTTCCCAGTATCTCCAACAGATCAATTCGCTGATCTTCGCGATGAAATGGTTATGCAACTTGGAAAGGTTGGATTGCTTGTAGAGCGTTCACACCATGAAGTTGGTACAGCCGGTCAGATGGAAATCAACTACCGCTTCACAGATATTTTGCATGCTGGTGACGACGTAATGAAGTTTAAGTACGTCATCCGTAACACTGCATGGCAAGGTGGCAAGACTGCAACATTTATGCCAAAGCCACTCTTTGGTGACAATGGTTCAGGTATGCACGTTCACCAATCACTCTGGAAAGATGGCAAGCCATTGTTCTTCGGTGATGGATACGGCGATCTTTCAGAGATGGCCCGTCACTATGTTGGTGGTCTGTTAAAGCACGCTCCGTCATTGCTTGCTTTCACTAACCCAACAGTTAACTCATACCGTCGCTTAGTTCCAGGATATGAAGCTCCAGTAAACCTTGTTTACTCAGCTCGTAACCGTTCAGCTTGTATCCGTATCCCAATTACAGGATCCAATCCAAAGGCTAAGCGCATTGAGTTCCGTTGCCCTGATCCATCATCAAATCCATATCTAGCATTTGCTGCGATGTTGATGGCCGGTCTTGATGGAATCATTAATAAGATCGAACCACCACTTCCAGTAGACAAAGACTTGTATGAATTAACAGGCGAAGAAGCTGCCTCAATTCCACAGGTCCCAGGTTCACTAGATGCAGTACTCAATAACCTAGAAAATGATCATGAGTTCTTGCTTAAGGGTGGAGTATTTACAAAGGATCTCATCGAAACATGGATCGAATTCAAGCGTAAGCAAGAAGTTGATTATGTTCGCTTGCGTCCACATCCAGCTGAGTTCGAGCTTTACTACGATCTCTAAAAACTGTTTTAAAACAAAGCCCGCGCCAATTGGTGCGGGCTTTGTTGTTTTTGGAATGAATAAGTGAAAGCATAAATTTATGAGTTTCAAATCGCAATTTCTCGAGGCTATTCAAAGCGAATTACCACCTCTTGAAGATAAGAAAACCGCTTATGGCGCACAGGCGTATATGAAAGATATCTCCCAGTTTCTTGGCGTGAAAACGCCTGAGCGAAGAGCTCTAGTAAAAGCAATTGCAAAAGAACTACCAATTCCAACATCTGATGAATTGGGTAAGACCGCTCGTGCCCTTTGGCGTTTAGATCGACGTGAATATCAATATGCAGGTTATGACTTAATCGCCATATTTATAGATTGCGCAGATAAGAATTTTCTAAGTGATCACGTTGAATACTTGATCACACACAAATCTTGGTGGGACACGGTCGATGCATTAGGCACTGCTGCAGTCTCACCGCTAACAATTAAATATCCATCCCTTGCCTTGATGAATAAATGGAACAAATCGCAAAATATGTGGCTTAACCGCGCAGCGATTCAACATCAACGTGGTCGAAAATACGACACCGACGTAGAGCTTCTTCTGCGATATTGCGATGACCACAGCCACGATGATCGATTCTTTATCGCAAAGGCCATTGGTTGGGCGTTACGTGATTTAGTGCGTTTTGACCGGCCCTCAGTCAGTAAATTCCTCAAAGAACATCCAGATTTAAATCGCGTTGCCGTTCGCGAAGCACTTAAACACGCCTAAGTGCGAGTAGATTTATGGCATGGTCCTTGATCTATTAATCGCAGTATTTTTCTTTCTTGTCGGTTTAGAGATCAAGGCAGGCTTAAAGGATCTTCGCAGTGCAGTAGTTCCGATAGTTGCAGCCCTTGGAGGAATGCTTGTTCCGGCCACTATCTACTTACTGATAAATCCTGGCTCAAATCTTTGGGCTTCATCAATGCCAACTGATATCGCGCTGGCATTAGGCGTTTTGTCATTACTGGGTAAACGGGTCACTCCTCATGTCCGGTTATTTCTTTTAACGCTAGCTATCGCCGATGATCTTTTCTCTCTCATTGTCCTAGGGCTCTTTTACGGCAAAGATTTAGATCCTCGCCATGCCTTTAGCACTTTAGTTGCTGCCGCTATTGGATTTAGTGTGCCGTTGCGCCCTCATGCGCTGGCCAAGACAATTAAAGTTCTATCCCCTGTCTCTACTTACTTTATTGTTCCGGTGATTATTCTGGTAAATATTCCATGGCAACTATCTCTCTCTGCATTCACTTCATCCATCACAATTTCAATTGTCCTGGCTAGATCAATTGGCAAGATTATTGGCATCACGCTCTTTGCCTGGATAGCCCTAAAACTCGGCGGGCATTCAAAGATCTCTATGAAGGAAATCGCCGGTGTCGGAACTTTGGCGGGTATGGGATTAACTGTTGCTTTAGTGATTGCACAAATTGCGGCAACTAATGAGGTTCAGCTTGATGAAGTAAGACTTGGTTTATTTATCTCAGCGATACTCTCTGGCCTAGCTGGGTATGTGTGGCTTAGAAAGACTCCTGCGATTTAATTGAATTTCTCGAAAGTGCGATGTGTCCGAAGAAACCGATAGCAAGAGCTGCGATAACTCCAACATTTGCATAAGCCCATGGTCCTTGCTTGCCGCCGATAAGCCCCAATAGATATCCCTGCCACGACAACCATCCGGCAAAAGTATTCGTAACTAATCCCCAGCCAATAATTGAACCAATAACCATAAGCGTTAGTGATTTTCGATTCCATGCCCCATATCGAGCATTTGGATTGTAAAGATCGGTTTCAGAGTACGGAGCTTTTCGCATAATTACATCGGCAACAAAAATCGCTGACCAGACGGCAACTGGTACGCCTAGTGTGATCAAAAATCCTTGAAATGGAAAGAAGAAGTTATCTGCAAACCACACTATGTAAATCGTTCCAGCCAACATGATGAAGGCATCGATAGAGGCAGCAATATGGCGTTTTACAGGTAAGCCGATTGAAACCAGAGTTAAACCTGAAGAATATAAATCAAGAATCGCGCCGCCCACTAATCCCAAAATTGCCACAAGTGCAAATGGAATTAAGAACCACGTTGGTAGCAATGTGGTGAGTGCTCCAATTGGATCCATCGCAATGCCATCACTTAACTCTTTACTGCTTCCTGCAAGAGCGCTTCCATAGATAACTAAAACAACAGGCACAACTGACGCACCTAATACTGTCCATCCAACAACGGCCTTACTAGAAACCGTGCGCGGAAGATAGCGTGAGTAATCGGCAGCTGAGTTGACCCAGCCCAAACCAATTCCCGTTATTCCAAAGATTAAGGCTCCAATGAATCCTTGATTCGTTCCATCTTTTATAGAACTTACAACTGACCAATTGACGTTATCGAAAGTAAGGACGATATAAACAATTGTCATTACAACAGTAACCAGAGTTAACCATTTCTGAATCTTCATAATTGTTGAAAAGCCTAGAACTCCCCCAAAAACTGTTAGCGAAACAGCGATGAGGAATCCGATAACAAGCGAGAGGTTATGGCTGATATGGCCCAAACGCGCAAACACGGTTCCAGTGGCAAGAGTTGCAAGTGATACTAAAACCGTTTCCCAACCCACAAAGATTAAGTAAGAAAGTGCTCCAGGAACGATATTGCCTTTAACTCCAAAGGCTGCCCGCGACAAAATCATTGTGGGAGCATTTGATTTCTTGCCGGCTAGAGAACTCACACCAACTACTAAAAAGGATAAAACTGTTCCGATGATTGCGGCGAAGGTAGCCTGTCTAAAAGAGATTCCAAAACCTAAGAAGAAGGCACCGTAGGACAGAGCTAGTAGAGAGACATTTGCTCCGCACCAAGGCCAAAATAAGGATCTGGCATTTCCGGTGCGCTCTGACTCTTGAATCAGATTCGGACCATTAAGTTCTAATTCAAAAATAGGCATTGCGCGAGTCTACTTCTTTCGACGCCTTTCATAGA
>JBAXIC010000087.1:0-4348 GCA_037138575.1 Actinomycetes bacterium | reverse complement strand
CCATCGGGGCAGATGGCATAGGTATGTTCGAAGTGGGCACCGCGTGATGAATCTGCAGAAACCACAGTCCAATCATCTTTCAATACTCTAGTTCGGGCAGATCCGCGGGTAATCATTGGTTCGATTGCTAAAGCCAATCCCGGGATGATTTCAGGTCCTTGGCCAGCTCGACCAAAATTTAATACATGAGGCTCTTGGTGCATCTCAGTACCGATTCCATGGCCGCCATACTCTTGCAGGATTCCATATTTACCTTGGGAATTAATGTACTGCTCAATTGCATAACCAATATCTGAAAGTTTGGCACCGTTTTTTCCAGCGGCGATTCCACGCCACATTGATTCTTCACATACATCAAGTAGTTTTTGATCCTCAGGATTTCCCGCACCAACGATTACAGAAAATGCTGCATCTCCATGCCAACCATCGACAATTGCACCGCAGTCAATTGAAACTACATCGCCATCATTAATAATTCTTGATCCAGGAATTCCATGAACGATTTCATCGTTTACTGAAACACAGATTGTTGCTGGAAAACCGTGATAACCCTTGAAATTTGAGGTTGCTTTGCTTCGCTTCGTGTGGGCTTCTGAAATCACATCTAATGCACTCGTTGTCATGCCCGGCTTAACTGAATCACGAATGAGTTGGTGAATCTCTGCAACGACTAAACCTGCGCGACGCATTATCTTTAACTGCTCGAGGGTTTTTATTTGAATCGCCACGATGGATCTTTACTGTGAAACGCGACTTAATGCAGAAATTGCATGTGCCGTAATATCTTCAACGCTGCCAAGGGCGCTAACAGTAATTAGCAATCCTTCGTTTCGGTAGAAAGAGATAATTGGCGCGGTTTGATCCTGATAAACCTCAAGGCGACGCGTAATGACTTCGGCCTTGTCATCTTCACGCTGATACACCTCACCACCGCAGTTTGGGCACTTATCTACACCAACTGATGGTTTGAAACAATCTTTACAAGTACGACGTGCAGAAAGACGGGCAACAATTTCTTCATTGGCCAATGAAAGTTCAAGAACAGCATGTAGTGGTGTTTTCTTATCGGCAAGAATTGCACGCAATACTTCAGCTTGGGCAACGTTGCGTGGAAAACCATCGAGTAAAAATCCATTAGCAATATCATCGTGAGTTAAACGATCTTTAACCATTTCATTAGTTACAGAATCTGCAACTAACTCACCACGATCCATAAAACTCTGTGCTTGGATTCCTAGAGGTGTTCCAGCTTTTAAATTGGCGCGGAAAATGTCACCAGTAGAAATATGTGGAATTGAATAGTGCGCTGAGAGAAATTGAGCTTGTGTTCCCTTACCAGCGCCTGGTGGACCTACCAGGACAAGACGCATTACTTAAGGAATCCCTCATATGAACGCTGCTGCAACTGTGATTCGATCTGCTTGGCAGTATCAAGACCAACACCAACAACAATCAAGATCGCAGTTCCACCAAATGGGAAGTTCTGGGTTGCGCCAAAGAGAACAAGTGCACCGATAGGAATAACGGCGACAAGGGCTAAGTACAAAGAACCTGGAGCTGTGATGCGTGAAAGCACATACTGCAAATATTCAGAAGTCGGACGTCCTGCACGAATGCCAGGAATAAATCCGCCGTACTTCTTCATGTTATCTGCAACCTCATCTGGATTAAATGTGATTGCAACATAGAAGTAAGTAAAGAAAATAATGAGCGCTGCATATGCAGCTACGTAAATTGGGTGATCACCCTTAACAAAGTTACGGCTAACCCATACTGCCCATGCAGCTTGACTGTTGGTGAAGTTCACAATCAGCGAAGGAATGTAGAGAAGTGACGATGCGAAAATTACTGGGATAACACCGGCCTGGTTAACTTTGATTGGAATGTATGTGCTTGTTCCACCGTAAGCCTGACGTCCAACCATGCGCTTGGCATATTGAACTGGGATACGACGCTGTGCTTGCTCAACAAATACAACCGCGGCAACCACAAGTACACCAACTGCTAGAACGAAGATGAAAGCAAACAAGCCCTTTTGAAGTTTGATTGACCACAAGTTGCCAGGAAATCCTGCAGCAATGGATGTGAAGATCAAGATTGACATACCGTTACCAACACCGCGGTCAGTAATTAACTCACCGAGCCACATGATTACAGAAGTTCCTGCTGTCATTACGAAAATCATGGTGACGATACGTTGCCATGATGAATCAGGAATGATTGCCAATGAACAGCCTGAAATCAATCGGCCAGGTGTACGAGCAACTGCGATCAAACCTGTTGACTGCAAGATTGCTAAGCCGATTGTTAAATAACGTGTGTATTGAGTGAGCTTTGCAGTTCCTGATTGTCCTTCATTCTTTAGAACTTCAAAACGAGGAATAACGACAGTTAACAACTGAATAATGATTGAGCTGGTGATGTAAGGCATGATGCCCAACGCAAATACAGATAAGTGAAGCAATGCTCCACCGCTAAATAAGTTAATAAGACCAAAGAGTCCACCAGATTGAACGGTTTTCAAACACTCTTGCACGTTTGAATATGAAACACCTGGTGTTGGAACTACTGATCCAAAGCGGAACAGCGCCATGATGGAAAGAGTGAAGAAGATCTTCTTACGTAGATCTGGTGTCCTAAAGGCCATACCAAATGCTGAAAGCATTGATCTTCTCCACTTCCGTTAAATTCTTCGGTCGAACTATTTATTAAAGAACGTTTGTCTTTCCGCCAGCTGCAGTGATCTTGTCGACTGCTGATGATGAAAATGCATGTGCAGTTACTGTCACCTTGACATCGATATCGCCATTGCCGAGAACCTTAACTGGAAGGCTGTCGCGAACTGCGCCTTTAGCGATCAAGTCTGCAACTGTTACGTCTCCACCCTTAGGGAAAAGTGCGTTAATAGTTGAAACATTGACTGCCTGATATTCGATGCGAGCTGGGTTTTTGAAACCACGTAGCTTAGGCAAACGCATTACGAGAGGTAGCTGACCACCTTCGAAACCTGCGCGAACTGTGTTACGAGCACGAGTTCCCTTGCCACCACGACCGGCCGTCTTACCCTTTGATGCTTCACCGCGACCCTTACGAGTCTTAGCTTTCTTAGCACCAGGAGCTGGACGTAGATGATGAAGTTTTAGCGTCATCTTTATTCAACCTCCTCAACTGTGATCAAGTGACGAACGGCGTAAACCATTCCACGAATTTCTGGACGATCTTCTTTCACAACAACATCATTGATGCGCTTAAGGCCCAATGAACGAAGTGTGTCGCGAAGCTCTGGCTTATTGCCGACCTTCGAACGAATCTGAGTTACTTTCAAACGTGGCATTAGGCACCTACCGTGATCTGTGAAGCGCGGATAATTGCTGCAGGTGCAACATCTTCTAATGGACGACCACGACGCGCAGCGATTTGTGCTGGGCTTTCAAGCATCTTCAATGCTGCAACGGTTGCGTGAACCATGTTGATTGCATTGTTAGATCCGAGTGACTTGGTCAAAACATCTGTGATGCCTGCGCACTCAAGTACTGCACGCACTGGGCCACCGGCGATAACTCCGGTACCTGGGCTAGCTGGGCGAAGTAGAACTACGCCAGCTGCTGTTTCACCTTGTACTGGGTGAGGAACAGTTCCTTGAACGCGTGGAACAGTGAAGAAAGATTTCTTTGCTTCTTCAACTGCCTTAGCAATCGCTGCAGGAACTTCCTTAGACTTTCCGTAACCAACACCGACCTGGCCATTGCCGTCACCGACAACAACTAGAGCAGTGAAAGAGAAACGACGTCCACCCTTAACAACTTTAGATACGCGGTTGATAAATACAACGCGCTCCATGAATGGGTTCTTTTCTTTTTCGCGATCATCGCGGCGTTCGCGGCGTTCGCCACGACCTTTGCCTGAATTACCACGCTCGTTACCTGCAGTTGCAGGAGCTTGTGTAGTTGGATTCTCAGCCATTAGAACTCCAATCCATTCTCGCGCGCACCATCAGCAACTGCTGCGATGCGACCGTGGTACTTATTACCGGCACGATCAAAGACAACTGTAGAAACGCCGGCTTCTTTTGCACGTGATGCAACTAGTGCACCAATTGCCTTTGCCTTCGTACTCTTGTCAGCTTTGTCTGTGCGGAAATTTGCTTCCATTGTTGAAGCGTAGGCAATTGTTGTGCCTAGTTCGTCGTTGATAACTTGCACGAACAAGTGACGTGATGATCGTGAAACGACTAAGCGTGGACGTTGTGCAGTTCCAGATACCTTCTTGCGAACGCGGAATGCACGACGGGCACGGGCATTTGTAGCCGAACCTTTGCGGACCTTTACACCAATAGCCATTACTTCTT
>JBAXIC010000086.1:0-4401 GCA_037138575.1 Actinomycetes bacterium | reverse complement strand
ACTGTCACTAAGGCGGTAGCAGCGGCGGTTAAGAAATCAGTGTGATTGAACTAGCTGCATCATTTGATGCCCAGTTGGCTCCCCTTGCCCCTTTTATTATTTACCTAATCGCTGGTGGTTTGATTTTCCTAGAAACCGGTATCTTGTTGGGCTTTTTTCTTCCTGGAGATTCACTTCTTTTTAGCGCTGGTTTAGTTGCAGCTTCAACACGCAATGTAAATATCCTGATTTTAATTACCGTAATTTTTCTTGGTGCATTCTTTGGTGACCAGGTTGGCTTTGTTATTGGACGTGTAGTTGGCCGGCCGTATTTAGAAAAGCACAACTCTCCTCGAATTCAACGCTTGATTGCCAACTCTGAGCGATTTTATGAACACACCGGCTGGTGGGCAGTTGTTGCTGCAAGATTTTTCCCTTGGATCAGAACTTTCGTTCCACCTATCGCAGGTATCTCAAAGATGAATTACTACAAATTCTTATCCGCCAACATTCTTGGCGCTCTGCTGTGGGGCTGTGGAATTACATTAGCTGGTTACTACGCAGCCACTTTGCCATGGGTAAAAACATGGTCATACGCAATTGCGGTTTTCTTTATCTGTGCCTCACTGGTTTCTTCACTCGTGAACTACTTACGCCACCGGCAATAACGCCTAAGTAAGTCATCACGATTCCTGATACTAGATAAGCACTTACGTGGACACCATCAGTAGGTGAGACCAAATCAATTATTAGAGAGCCAACTAATTGTCCACCAACGCTAAAGAGGGTAAAAGTTAAAACGCCTAAGTGCTGAACAATTGTTGATGTAAAGGCGATATAGATAACTCCAATGACGCCACCGGTATAAATCCACCAAGGTCCGGTAGGCAAAGCTACTAGTTCAATTTTGCCAACAACAATTCCTCCGATAATTAACGCCACTAGAAAAGCCGTTCCGGTGATGAAGTTAAGTAGCGAAGTTGTAAAGCTTTGATGCGAATATTCATTTATCTGGCCATTGAGGGCACGTTGCACACCTACGACCGCTCCAGCAATACATCCGAGAATTACTGCAACCATGGAAAGATTGTCGGCATCAATTCGATCAAAGACTGAAACTAATACGGCAAGAACAGTGAGCACTGCAGCAGCTACTCGGCGTGGTGAAATCAGTTTCTTGCCACCGCCAGTCAGGCCAATTCGATCGACAATTAGTGATATCGCAGTCTGGCCAGCGATTGAGGCCACTGAATAGATTGCAACGCCAATAAGTGGAACGATATTGGTTTGAATCGCGACAAAACTTCCACCCAATGCGCCAGCAAGTAGTTTCCACCTGGCGATCTCTTTCTTTGCCACTGCGCTACGAAGATTTCTTATCCCTTCCTTAATCGCCGGATTAAAGAGGGCAATTACAGAGATAATCACTAAGCCTGATCCAAATGAAACAAGCGCGGCTTCTAAACCATTATTAAGTCGGTGTGAAAGTTCACCATTGGCACGCGCTTGTAGCGCAATCATCACTCCTGAAAGTGCAGCTAGAAAATCTAAACGCATTTACTGATGTGTGCCGTGGAATTCACGCTTATCTGCGATCCAATCCATTAATGCAAAGAGAACGCCAGATGCGACAAAAGTCAGATGAATAACGATTCGCCATTTAGTTCCCGCTCCAACGTGGTCCTGACCGGAAAGTTCAATGAAGTCTTTGAGAAGTTCAATTACAGATATCGCTACCAATGAGCCAATTAACTTAATTTTCAAGCCACTAAAGTCAATAGTTCCCATCCAATGAGGACGGTCTTTTGATTCCGTTGCAACATCAATACGAGATACAAAGTTTTCATATCCAGCAAAAATCACCATCAAAATAAGGTTAGCAAGCAGAGTTAAATCTAAGAGAGCTAGTAAATCCAATGTAAAACTCTGTGGTGTCGCATCACCGATTTTTTCAGCCAAATGGATGAATTCGATGATAAATCGATAACCCAGCAGTACAAGAGCGCCTACCAACCCTAAATAAAGAGGCGCAAGTAAAAAACGAGAGCGGAAAAGAACGACTTCAATACCATGCGAGATTCGATTCATAGACCTTACTTTAACTGATTCCGAAGCAAAAAAGCCGAGCAGCTCCCTCGAAGGCTGCCCGGCTTTCCTACTTATTGCTTTATGAAGTGAAAATTCCGTCCCAGTTTGTGATTGTCATTGTGTAGTACTGACCACCTTCAACTGTTGTGTTATCAAGTGCCAATCTGCGTGCAGTATTTCGCTTTATTAGATCAGGGCGAGATGGAGAAAGTGCGCCCTTCACACTGGAATCAACACTAGTTACGCCACTGTATGTGTGAATTTGTGCATTAAGGAAGAAGTAAGAGTTCTTATCATTACCTTTACGCAAGAGTGAAGAAACATCAATAATTCCACTTGATTCTTCATCAACTGTCATGTACTTAGATCCAGAAGCAGTGAAGTACTGAGGATCGAAAGTTGCGATTGTTGCCAGCTTTCCATCTTTAATGCGGTAAGCAACCACGCGCGCAACGTGCGCATTGTTGCCTGGATCTTCCTGCAACACAATAACTCCATCGCTTGTGACGGTCATGTTATCTGGCTTGCTCAAATATGGAGCTTCTCCACCATTAAGTAATAGCTCTAACTTTGCACCCTCTAATGGATTCTGGGCATCTTTAAATGTCAGTCTCCAAAGTCCACCACCGTCGCGACTAATGCCTGGTTCTGATGGATTTTCCTTAGTCGCCACAGGATCTTTATTAGATTCTGTAGTTATGAAGTAGTAAATGTTTGGATTATTTGGATCCCAGTTGCCATCTTCAATTCGCGCAAAGGTAAATCCGTTATCACGAGCACCCTTGGCAAATGATGGAACATCTGTATTCCACTCAATTTTCTTGAATGTTGCATCAACAGGTGTTGACTTTGCAATTGTTGTGCGGAAGATATTATCTGTAGCAACAGTTGGGATGTTTAGAACATAAAGGTCTCCATTTGTAAGTCCAGCCTTATCAACTGCTGATCCTGTTGATTGCTTCTTACCGACATAAAGATGGAGTTGGCTATCTGTGGCTGATCCATCTTCATTTCCAAGAGCTACTGTATTAATTCCAGGCTTAGTATTAGGAATGATGTTTTCGAATGAGGTCATACCCATACGTGGAAGTTGGTATCCATTTCCATCCATATCAAAAGCGAAACCGCGAGAACTATCGCCCACCTCTTCGCCAGTTGTGAATAATGCTCCGTCATAGCCAAGTCCATTGAAACTAAATGTTCCGGCTGGTGAGTACGTAGCTGAACAGAATCGGCTAATTCCAAAGCCAAAAGATCCTGTTGCTGCCCCGGCCGGTTCTCCACCGATTGGCGAATCAACATACTTTCCGGTCTTGTAGTTGAAGTACGAAATATTCTTGATAAGCGGTTGTGCCGAGGTGATGTTTTTTGCACTTGGGCTGTAGTTCAACTGAGTTATTGAAACACCCCAGTTTGAACTTGTTGAAGCGCTGCGCAATGCAATTTTGTCAGTAGTAGAAACTTCGTGATTTGAAAGAATCGTGATTCCACCCTTGCCGTTTGCAAAGGCGCCCATTCCATCTGGGATTCCACGAATCACGGTGCCACTAATGACATCACCAGTAGTGGCAATCGGCTGGAGCGAAACTGCTGAATTGGTTGAAATCATATAAACTGGCTTTTTATCTGGCCATGTCGCCGCAGTGAGCGAACCTACGGTTAAAAATAGTGCAATAAACGCGACAACTTTCTTAAAACTCATTATTTACCTCTCACAACATTGGATTATTGAGAGAAGTTTGATGCTTAATACGAAATTTATGACAAATGGCGAAATAATTGCAGGTAACGGGTGAGTGAATTATTCCAACTGAAGTGAATTAGTTAGCCATTCTTCCTCTAGAAGATTTTTCTCGCCTTTACTTTCTTCTAATGCGATTGTGCACTCATGTAAGCGCACTGGGTCATGCGCGTGTTCCTCTTGAGCTTTCATGAGTTCATCGATTCTGGCTTCAACTTTGGCAAGCTGTCTTTCAAGCCTGACTTTATCTTTCTTTAATTGTCGCTGTTCAGCGGCGTTAGAGCTCTTCTTCTCTTTGGCTACCGTCGCACTTGGTTGTAGTGCTTGGTGGCGCATCTCCAAGTAATCATCGACTCCGCGTGGAAGATCTCGTACTTTCTTATCCCCTAACAAACCGACAAAGCGATCACACACACGTTCCAGGAAATACCTATCATGGGAAATGACTATTAAAGTTCCGCCGTAACTATCAAGTAAATCTTCAAGCTCGGTAAGTGTTTCGATATCAAAATCATTTGTTGGTTCGTCTAACAACAATACATTTGGACTATCCATCAATAAGCGCGTGAGCTGTAGCCGACGTTTTTCGCCAC
>JBAXIC010000085.1:0-4509 GCA_037138575.1 Actinomycetes bacterium | reverse complement strand
ATGTGGACTCCTTTTCAAGAGGAGGATAGCACCTTGTACGAATCATTGTACAAGTGAGTCGGTGGCTGCTACAGGCGTATGTCTATCCTGGAAAAATAGAGAACGCAGCTGAATCTGCCGTAGTTGCAGTAACTGTCAAAATTAGGTTTGTATTTGGAATTTCAGTAGCCTCCCCGAGTTGAAAATGCGGGTCAATGCCACTCCATGTCAGCTGCGAATATCCATCAAAGCTAAGTGGGTCTTGGAAGGGCCCAGCAATTCTTGTTATCTGCCGGCCAATCTCGAGTATTTGAACATCATTTGACGTGTTCGATTTCAGAGGAAAGGCTTGATCATTTCCCACAATTCTAATTTCAATTGAAGGATTTGCAATTTTAGAAATATCCACGTTCCCACTAAAAGACGAACTACCTGCTTGTCTGTAATAACATTCAGAGCTTCCTGCAGATGAAAACTCTATGTATGCAGTACCCAACTTAGTAGGTATTGAATAGAGAGATCTAACTGGCTGAGTTGAATTACCAAAGACAGTGAATGAACCTGGGCTAGTTATGGCTGTCGCTTTTGTGTAGCCGAATCCAACGGCCATCTGCGTCGCAGATAATGCATCAATGTTTGATCCATCGGACTGGTTCATACAACTTAATGCAGTTGGGTTGCCCATGAAATCCTCAGTATCGCCATATTCATCGGTCGTACAAGATTTTGATAATCTTAATAACTTAGAAGTTGGACACCCGACAAGTGAAGAGTGAGTTAGACCAAAGTTATGACCCATCTCGTGGGCGATGGTGGATGCAATTTCGTTATTTGGTTTAAAAGCGGAGAGATTTTCGGAGGGATTTGTAGGATCAACAGAAGTGACGATGTCAGAAAAGATTAAACCATCTCTAGAGATCAGGACTGTCCTGCCATTTTGGGTGGCTACCCCTGCATATCCACATTGAGCATCAAGGTCCATCACAAACAATTCAGTACCTGACTTCAAAGAGTGAATTTTTAAAGTTTTTAAAACTAACTGAGAGATGATTTGAGGATCACAGGTATTAGCATTCTTTAACGCTATGGGCTGAACAACTTTTAAAGATGCGAAAGCTATTTTGCCTTTGGAAATTTTACTCCACCACTTCATTGCATCTTGTAGCGAAATCTTTGCCAGATTCATTGACTCTTGACTCCACGCCAACGTGGGATCCATTGCAGTTACAAAAACAACCATGGGATAGATTGTCTGTTTTTTTGTACTCACAAGCGGAGTTGGGTTCTGCACAGAATCTAATACCCAGATATTTTTCTTACCGACAAGAGTGCAAGTAAATGACTCGCTGTTTTGAGTTCTAAGAATATTTGCTTTGGCACAAATTTGATTCTGAATTGGATGTTGCATCGCGCGACTTGTACTAATCGACATGACCGTGGACAACATGAGGAAAGTCAGAAATATTGCTCTGCCTCTGACGTTGACCATCTAAGAATCATAGTTGTGACAAGCAAAGAGACGATGAATTGGCGAATAACCACTAGGAAATCAAAGCGAAACACGGAATACTCTCGCCATGAAACGAATCAGCCTCATACGTCTGGGCTTACATCCCCGATTCGCTGGTGCAATTGTATGTGCAATTGCAGTTTCCTTTCTTTCGCTATGCACGCCTTCGGGTTTTGCAGTTGAAACCGCGGGCAGTTCATGCGCCCTTGAATATAGAACAATTCTCTATGAGAGTGGTCAAGCTTCTTTAACGTGCCTTAAAGACCCATCGGCTCCGCATGCGCTGTTGTGGCAACTAGATTCAAACCCAGATCATTGGAAATTCATTCCTTTGACTGGTACCGATAGTTTGGGGTTTGGCAGAGAGTGTCTGCTATCTGATTTAAATATCGCGCATTTCGATATTTATGGAAGAGAATTTACGTGTCAATTGGTTTCAGGACGAACAGTTCCAATCTGGTACTCAAAGACTTACTATGATGAAATACAAGCCAGCCTTCCAGTATTAAATGCCCCTACCCCAAAGCCAAACGTCACTGTAACAAAAAAACCTGTTGTTGTGGCTTCCCCACAAGTATCGCCAGCAACTATCACGCCTTCCCCATCTATAACACCGACACCGACACCAACACCGACACCAACACCAACACCAACACCAACACCAACACCAATTCTCAGCTCAACGTCCAGAGTTGATCGCACGACCAAATCGAGCATCATCCTTAACAAAATTTTCAATCAGATATATCCCGTTGCGGTGGTATTAGGTATCGCGGCCTCGGCAGCTTCGATCCCTGCCACACGCCTCGTGCCTCCATCGCAACCCAACTCTCCATCACAACCAAACCGTGGTGAGGGCATGCCACTGACAGAAATCACGCGCATTAAAACTCGTAGAGATGGACGGGAGAGTGCTGAACCCGTTCACGGGCGTGGTGATGATTCAATGGTGTGGAGTTTCAAATGGATTCGATTAAGGGGCTTGTTTGAAGTGTTTCTTCCTCGAGCCTGTATGAAAATCAGTCAGTTTTCTCAAGCTGCAGCCAATACGGCATCTGAAGCCAACTATCTTCGAGCGATCTCTGGAGTCTTCTCACTCGCCCTTTATCCAATAGCTTTCATTCTAGGCGCTCTTACTTACACCGAATTCTTCACAAACAAAGAGGTAAGTACGTTGCTGATTCTAGCAATCGCAACGCTGGGAATTTTTGATCCGTTAGCAGGCGTAGTCCTGATTTTTGTTGTGGCAAGTCGCTTGCTACTAAATCTTGCCTTTTTCGATTTAGATAACCTGCGAACTCTATTGTGGATTTGTTTCATATCATTAGCGCCAATTTTCATCGCCAAATCGATACGCCCATTAACCCGATTTGGTCATAACTCACTTGAATACCTTTGGGAAAGATTTGTAGATATTTTGCTTGGATCTCTGGTTACGTCATGGATTCTTCTACGAACACTGGAATTTGTAAGTAAATCAGATAAATCGGCTTTCAAGATTGTTGGTTTAGAAAATCGTCACGATACGGTAATTCTTTTGAGTCTTGTTTTGATAGTGATGATGCTGAGATATTTACTAGAAGATTTAGTTCTACGAATTTTCCCTTGGCGACTTTTCCAAATGAATGCGAAGTTTTCTACGAATAGATGGAGACTTTTCGTGGGTTCAATTGCCCTTGCTTCATTATTCACTTTCATCTTGCTTCATATTTTTGATCCTAGCTGGTATATACCAACCGCTTTATCAATCGCATTTGTATTGCCTTCGCTCTTGAATTTTCTGCCTATAAAGCCATTGACTAAGCTCAATTGGCTCAATATTGATGGGTCCGCAAAAATCGTAAGTGCACTTGCTATCGCAGCGTTTGTGAATAAGTTGCTTAAGTTATCGGTGCAGTCGAAAACAGATGCGGCATTTTTGCTCACTAATGTGCAATTTCTTATTGGAATCACCGTTCTCCTAATTCCACTCATTATTTTCCCTTTACTTGAATTCCTTTTCCGAGAAGAAAATCGACCTGTTGCAAAAGAAAAATCTGCAATAAAAATGCTGGGCCACATGGTATTCCAAAGCATTTTTATAGCCATTATTTTCTGGGCAGCCTTTAGGACCAATATTTTTGAGAATGCCTTTGACTTTATCAAGCAAAACAAATAGATAGTTGTCTAGCCATGCAATCACGCCTGCTGATCTCCTCACGGCCGTAGCATCCCTCTAAATTATTTATTGATTGAGGCGAGCTTTTCCTCAACTTCTGGATAGTCAGGCTCATCGACCAAAATATTTTCTAGATCCTTAATCGCCATGGCCTTTTTGCCCATGCGCGAATACGTCTCTGCGCGCTCAAAATGGGCACGATGTCTGACGCCCTCGGAGCGGCTTTTGTGTGAAAGGGCGCGCTTGAAACATTCGGCGGAGGCATCGAGCAATTTCTTTTCGCGAAAGGCAATCCCCCGAAGTACCAAGAGCATCGCAGTTGCATCATCTTCATTTTCAATATCTTCAGTCGTTTCAATGGCCTCATCGAATTTACCATTAGTGAGCTCGATATCGGCAATGGATATTGCAACCAACTGGTCGGGCTCCATCTGCTCTAAAACAGCTAGAGCCTCATCGTATTTTTCTTTGCTCTGGAGAACTTCTGACCAAATAAAACCAAGGACCTGCTCGTCATAGATTTCGTGTGTAGCAATTCCGCGGGTTATATCTGTCGATGGAATGATTCCCACCATATATTTCTCGACAAGGGCGTCACTGAACACTGCTGCTCTGTTATCCCAGAGTTGCTTGCCCCATGCTTCAACATTGTCGGAGAATGCGGGATCGATTGAACTATGAGCAAAAGTGATTAAGTCCAAGGCCGGAGCAAGGGCTGGGTGTTCTGTCTTTAGAACTGCAGCTTTTTCAACAACTTGCTGTGGCGTATCGGTGCTATCGGCGTCGTAAATATCCATAAGATAGGCATATAAAGCGCGTTCGATTTTGGCGGCGAATAATCCGGGGCTAGGAGGTACGGATT